>JBBQKE010000068.1:0-7419 GCA_038326585.1 Actinomycetales bacterium
TGCACGTGCGCCTGCGCGAACTCGCCGCCGCTGACCCCGCCGATTACCGCCGGCTCGATTCGCGGCTGCACCTGACGATCGCCGAACTCTCGGGCAGCCCGAGTCTCGTCTCGCTCGTCGCCGAGAACCGCATGAACGTCAACCGACTGCTCGACCGCATTCCGCTGCTCGCGCCGAACATCGCTCACTCCAACGAGCAGCACGAGGTGATCGTCTTCTCCGTGCTCGTCGGCGATGCCGATCAGGCGGCACAAGCAATGGCCGAGCACCTTGAGGGTTCGCAGTCGCTACTGCGGGCGTTCTTGGTCTAGCGAGCAGCCGCGGAGAGCGAGCCCCAGGGCGACCGCGCGTCGAGCGCGTGGTGGTCATCGATCGTGCGCGCGCCCGACACGTTCTCACGAGCAAACCGCACCGTCTCGCGCAGCAACTCGATGCGCTCGTCATCGTCGGTGCCGCACGAGCGGGTATTGATCTCGGCGACGATGGCGCCGTCGAACTCACGCTCGGCCAGCAGGCGGAGCACCTCGGCGACCGGCTGGGCGCCGCGGCCGGGCAGCAGATGCTCGTCGAAGACGCGGTCGTTGGGCTCGGTCGACGAGCCGTCGCACAAGTGCACGTGGCGCAGCCGGTCGCCCCACTGGTGTGCCAGGTCGAGCGCGCTCACCCCGGCGAGCGCGGCGTGCGAGAAGTCGAGGGTCAGGGCGTCGACCCCGAGGTCTCCGGGGTTCCACCCCGGCGCGTAGGCTTCGCGGTCGCGGCCGCGCACGGTGACCGGAAACATGTTCTCGACGGCAACGGTCACTCCGTGCCGTGCTTCGAGCTCGCGCACCGAGGCTTCGAAGCGACGCGCGGCGAGCACTTGCCACCGGAACGGCGGGTGCACGACGACGGCGTTCGCTCCGACCTGCTTCGCTAGCTCGATGCTGCGCTCGAGTTTGACGTGCGGGTCGAGGCCGTAGACGAAGGCGGTCAAGACGAGAACGGGGGCGTGGATGCTGAGCACGGGCATCCCGTACCGCTCACTAAGCGTGCGAATGACGCGGGCGTTGCGCGTGTCGGGGTCGCTCGTCACCATGATCTCGACGCCGTCGAAGCCGGCCTCTGCGGCCAGGCGGAACGCGTCGTGCAGGCGACGGGGAAGGACACTGGTGGTTCCCATTCCGATGCTGATCACGGTGCCACTGTATGTCAGCGTACGGGGAGGCCTTGCGAGGCTGGAGTGAACGCTGCGTGTCGATCGGTCGAATCACCAGCGTCACGCAACCACGTGCTGAGAAGACTCTGAGACTCGGCTGATACCGTGACCCTCAATGAGTCTCTCTGCGCGCACGTCCGATGTACTCTACGACTTCATCGTCGTGTCTAACCGGCTTCCGGTCGACAAAGTGCTCGATGCCGAAGGCGTCGAGACCTGGCAGCGGTCTCCCGGCGGTCTCGTCACGGCGCTCGAGCCGGTCATGCAGGCCTCAGAAGGAGCCTGGGTCGGGTGGGCAGGCAAGCCCGACCTCGATGTGGCGCCGTTCACCGACAACGGCATCTATCTCGTGCCGGTTCCGCTGAGCCCTGATGAGATTGAGCAGTATTACGAAGGCTTCAGCAACGACACGCTCTGGCCGCTGTACCACGACGTCATCGCCCCGCCGAGCTTCCACCGCGAGTGGTGGGATGCCTACGTGGTGGTCAATCAACGTTTTGCCGACGCGAGCGCCCGCATCGCGGCGCCGGGTGCGACGGTCTGGGTGCAGGACTACCAGCTGCAGCTCGTGCCGAAGATGCTGCGCGAGCAACGGCCCGACCTCACCATCGGTTTCTTCAACCACATTCCTTTTCCGCCCTACGGCATCTATGCGCAGCTGCCCTGGCGCAAGCAGGTCATCGAGGGGCTGCTCGGCGCCGACGTCATCGGGTTTCAGCGTGTCGCTGACGCTGGCAACTTTTCGCGCGCCGTGCGTCGGCTCTACGGATACGCCACGCGTGCCCCCGAGATTCACGTGCCCGATGGGTCGAGTGGCCACCGCTCGGTGATCGCCAAGGCGTTTCCGATCTCGATCGACGTCGAGAGTTTCGAAGAGATCGCCCGTCGGCCTGAGGTGCAAGAACGGGCTCAGCAGATTCGTGATGACCTCGGCAACCCGGGCACGATCATGCTCGGTGTCGACCGTCTCGACTACACGAAGGGTATCCGTCATCGCCTCAAGGCGTTCGGTGAACTGCTGCGCGACGGTGCGACCAAACCCGGCGAGATCGTGCTCGTGCAGGTGGCAAGCCCGAGCCGTGAGCGCGTCGCCGCCTACATGCAATTGCGCGATGAGATCGAGCTCACCGTAGGCCGCCTCAACGGAACCTATGCGACCATCAGCAACCCGGTCGTGTCGTACTTGCACCACGGGTATCCGCGCGAAGAGATGGTCGCGCTGTACCTCGCCGCCGACGTCATGCTCGTCACCGCTCTGCGCGACGGCATGAACCTCGTCGCGAAAGAGTACGTCGCGTGCCGGCTCGACGAAGACGGCGTGCTTCTGCTGAGCGAGTTCGCGGGTGCCTCAGACGAGCTGAAGAACGCACTGCTCGTCAACCCTCACGACATCGACGGGCTCAAAGACTCGATGCTGCAGGCCGTGCGCATGTCTCACCGAGAGCGCACGACGCGGATGCGCGCCCTGCGTCGTCGCGTGCACGACAACGATGTGGCGCGCTGGTCGCAGAGTTTTCTCGACACGCTGCGCCACGCAAACCATCACTCGGACGCGCGATGAGCATCGAGTCGACCGAGCTCGACCCGGCACTGGTCGACGAGCTGAATCGTTTCGCCGCCCTCGAGTCGGTGCTCATCGCCCTCGATTTTGATGGCACGCTGGCCCCCGAGGTCGATGTTCCTGATGCGGCTCGCGCGCTTCCCGAAGCCGTCGAGCAACTCGAGGCTCTGCAACGCTCGCCGGGTGTCACGATCGCCTTCGTCTCGGGCCGATCGCTCGCGAGTCTCGACGTGGTCGTTCCCCCGACGGTGACGGGGGCGATGATCGGGTCGCACGGCCTCGAGCTGCGCATCGCGCCGGGCGACGAGGTGCCCGCCGTCAACGACGTGGATCGATCGCGGGTTGAGTCGCTGCACGCTGCACTGGCACCGCTTGTCGCGGCGGTCGACGGGGCATGGATCGAGCACAAGCCCGCGGGCTTCGCCGTGCACACGCGGGTAGTTGAGGCCCCTGCTGCGGCCGCTCTGCAGGCTGCCGTTCGCGAGGCGGCTGCCGACCTCGATTCTGACCTCACGGTGCGCGATGGCAAGAATGTCGTCGAGTTCGCCGCACGCAACGCGACCAAGGGCGACGGGCTTCGCGCGCTGCGATCGCGGCTGCACCCCGAGGCGGTGTTCTTCGCCGGCGACGACGTGACCGACGAAGATGCTCTTGCGGTACTCGGCGCCGGCGATGTCGGAGTCAAGGTCGGCTCGGCGCAGACGGTAGCGCCGTGGCGCGTCAGCAGTCCGCAGCAGCTCGTTCTCGTGCTCGAGACGATCGCCCGGGCTCGGCGGTCGGGCTGAGCTGCTCGGCTCCTCGGCCGGCGGCCGATGCTCGGAAGTTTCTCGGTTCTCGCTCAGTAGACTGAGTCCATCCGGCGGCTCCGCCGTGACGCCCTGCCCCTTTGCCGCACACCGACACCGAGGGAGGACTCATGCTCGCCGTCTTGACGGTGTTCGCGCTTGCCGCGATGGTTCTGCCCGCCCTCGCGCGTGTTATCGGCACGCGCGTGTTCTGGGTCGCGGCTCTCGTCTCGCTCGGGGCTTTCGCACACACACTGCTGCAGGCGCCGGCCGTGCTGAGCGCCGAGGCTGTGCGACTGCCGTTCGAGCGGTTCACATACATCGCCCAACTGCAGTTCACGCTCGACGTGCGCATGGACACCCTGTCGTGGGTGCTCGCACTCATCATTACGGGCATCGGCAGCCTCGTGCTGTTCTACTGCGGTGCCTACTTTCGCGACGATGAACGCGGCCTCGGTCGATTCGCTGCGGTGCTGCTGGCTTTCGCCGGCGCGATGTACGGGCTCGTGGTCGCCGACGATGTGTACTTGCTCTTCGTCTTCTGGGAGGCCACGAGCGTCTTCTCGTACCTGCTGATTGGTCATTACACGCACCGCAAGGCCAGTCGAGGCGCGGCACTGCAGGCGCTCATCACGACGACCCTCGGTGGCCTCGTCATGCTCGTCGGCCTCGTGTTGCTGGCGGTGCAGGCGAACTCATCGAGCCTGTCGGTGATTCTCGCCACCACGCCAGCCACGACTCTCACGACGGTCTCCGTCTACCTCGTGCTCGTCGGGGCGCTCTCGAAATCGGCCATCGTGCCCCTGCACTTCTGGTTGCCCGGCGCCATGGCAGCGCCGACGCCGGTCAGCGCCTACCTGCACGCCGCCGCCATGGTGAAGGCGGGCATCTACCTGCTCGCACGGCTTGCCCCCGCCTTTGTCGAGGTGCCCGGCTGGCGCGAGGTGCTCGTCGCGCTCGGGCTCGCGACGATGCTGCTGGGCGGTTGGGTCGCGCTCAAGCAGACCGACCTCAAACTGCTGCTGGCGTATGGCACCGTCAGCCAGCTCGGGTTCCTCACCGTCGTCGCCGGCTTTGGCACGCGCGAAACCGCGCTCGGCGCTCTTGCCCTGCTGCTGGCGCACGCGCTCTTCAAGAGCACGTTGTTCCTCGTGGTGGGCATCATCGATCATGAGGCTGGCACCCGCGACCTTCGCAAGCTCAGCGGGCTCGGGCGTCGCTCACCTGTACTCGCGGTCGTCGCGGTGCTCGTGCTGGCATCGATGGCCGGGCTGCCGCCACTCTTCGGCTTCGTCGCAAAAGAGACCGTCTTGCACGGCCTGCTCGCCGCGGCCTCGGGCGCGAATTCCGCCGTGGTCGGTGACAACGGTCAACTGTGGGGAGTCATCGCCACGGTGGGTGTCGTCGTCGGCTCGACGCTCACCGTCGCGTACAGCATCCGCTTCTTCTGGGGCGCGTTCGCGCGTAAGGCCGGAGTGGATGATGTGACGGCACTCGCCACCGTCAGCCGGCGCTTCCTCTTCGCGCCGACCGTTCTCGCCGTGACTTCTCTCGCGCTCGGACCACTCGCCTCGTTCGTCAACACGGGCCTCGCCGGCTACCCCGCGCTGTTCCCGAGCGACGGGGGCAAGCCCTACGAACTCGCGCTGTGGCACGGGCTCGAGCCCGAACTGGGTCTCTCGCTCATCACGATCGTCGTCGGGGCAGCGCTGTTCGTGCTGCGCGAGCAGTTCGCTCGACTGCAGGCACGGATGTCGACCGGTGTGAACGCCTCTAACGCCTACTGGGACACCGTCGGCGCGGTCGACCGGCTGGCGGTGAGGGTCACGAGCCTCACCCAGCGAGGCTCGCTCTCGTTCTATCTCGGTGTGATTCTGGTGGTCTTCGTCGGCGTCATGACCGCGGGTCTCGTGGTCGGCGACAGCTGGCCTGCCGAGCTGCGCGCGTGGGATCAACCGGCTCAGTTGGCGATCGGTGCCGTGATGATCGGTGCGGCCGTCGCCGCCACCCAGGCTCAGAAGCGGTTCGCGGCACTCGTCACTGTCGGCGTCACGGGCTTCGGCATGTCGGCGCTCTTCGCCCTGCACGGAGCGCCCGACCTTGCGATCACTCAGATTCTCGTCGAGATCGTCACTCTCATCGCGTTCGTACTGGTGCTGCGCCGCCTGCCCGCCAAACTCGGCGACCGCCACGGCAGCACTCACAAGCTGCTGCGCGCGGTGATCGCGGTGGGGGTCGGGGTCGTCATGGCTCTCGTGGCGATCATCGCTGCCGGGTCGCGCATCGCCGAGCCCATCTCGCTCGCGTGGCCCGAGCTGGCCTTCGTGCAGGGGCACGGACGCAACATCGTGAACGTCGCCCTCGTCGACCTGCGTGGCTGGGACACCCTCGGTGAGCTCGCCGTCGTCATCGCCGCAGCGACCGGTGTCGCGAGCTTGCTGTTCTTGCGTGGCCGCGGCGACACCCCGGCCCGCCTGGGCCGATCGGTCATCAAGAGCCGCATCGCCTCAAGGCTCGAACGCGTGCGCGACCTCGGTGCCGAGGGCGAGCGCCGCAACGCATGGATTCTCGCCGGCCCGACCCTCGACCCGCGACACCGCTCGATTCTGCTCGAGGTCGTCGTGCGTCTGACGTTCCACGCCGTCATCGTGATTTCGCTCTTTCTGCTGTTCGCGGGGCACAACCTGCCGGGCGGGGGATTCGTGGGCGGTCTCGTCGCGGGCCTCGCCCTCGTGGGGCGCTATCTCGCCGGCGGGCGATACGAACTGGGCGTGGCACTGCCCGTCGGCGCAGGCGCCGTGCTTGGCGCCGGGCTCATCATCGCCGCCGGTACCGCGGTTGTCCCTCTCTTCTTCGGAGCGCCGCCGCTCACCTCGACCTACTTCGAGGCCGAGGTCTGGTTGCTCGGCGAGATCGAATTCGTCACCTCTACCATCTTCGACATCGGGGTCTACCTCATCGTGGTGGGGCTCGTGCTCGACGTGCTGCGCAGCCTCGGTGCCGAGGTCGACCGTCAGGGTGGCGACGACCAAGCGCCACCGGCGCTCGCCGCCCGGGCGAAGGCTCAGAGGGAGGCCGCAGGATGACCGTCTCACTCGTGCTCGTGATCGTCATGGCCGCTCTCATCGCGAGCGGCGTCTATCTGCTGCTCGAGCGAAGCCTGACGCGCGTGGTGCTGGGTTTCTTGCTCATCGGCAACGGCGTCAACCTGCTCATTCTCATCATGGCGGGGCGACCGGGCATCGCGCCGATCGTTGCTGATGGTGTCGCGCCCGACGAGTACACCGACCCGTTGCCGCAAGCGCTGATTCTCACGGCGATCGTCATCACCTTCGCCGTGTCGGCGTTCTTGCTCGCGCTCATCTACCGGTCGTGGCGACTCGCCAACGCCGATGATGTCTCTGACGACGTCGACGATGTCGCCCTGCGCAAGGGTGCGATCTCGATGCCCGTCGAAGAGCCCACTTTCGACGATGGCGGCACCGACTTCCCGGTCGAGCCTGAGGAGAAGGTCATTGCGACGCCGAGCACGGGGGAGGGTTCGCAATGACCGCCCTCGTTCCTCTCGTCGTGCTCGTGCCGCTGCTCGGCGCGGCTCTCACGCTCGTGCTCGGCCGTCGCGCGCGCCCGCAGCGCATCGTCGCAGCACTCTCGCTCGTGATCGTGCTCGGCATCGGCATCGCGCTGCTCGTGGCCGTCGACACTGGCGCGCCTCTCGTGGTTGAGGCTGGCAACTGGCAGTCGCCCTTCGGCATCGTGCTGATCGTCGACCGGTTGTCGGCGCTCATGATCGTCGTTTCAGCCATAGTGCTCCTGGCCGTGCTGGTCTTCTCGATCGGTCAGGGTCTCGCCGACGGCGATGACGAGACGCCGGTGTC
>JBBQKE010000069.1:0-7409 GCA_038326585.1 Actinomycetales bacterium
CCTCGAAAAGCTCTTCATGAGCTTGGCCTAAAGGCGCGCTGGCGAGGCATACGTCGCTCGCACAGTGTTCCGCTACAGGGCGCGACCCAGCCAGGTCGTAGCGTTGGGGTTGTCGTTGTAGGGATCGATCGGTTCGAAGCCGAGCGAGCGGTAGAGCGCTGCGGCCTGCTCGAGGCTCTCGTGCGTGTCGAGCACGAGCTCGCGCCCGCCGAGCGCCCGGGCATGCTGCTCGAGCTCGGTCATGAGTGCTCGTCCGAAGCCGAGGCGTCGCGCGTGGGGCTGAATCCAGAGGTGCTTGACCTCGAAGCGAGCGCCGGCGGGGCCATCATCGATGCGCCGCACGCCTCCGCATCCGACATCGGCGGGTTCGCCCGAGAGGTTCTCGCCCTCGACGATGAGAAAGATGCCGTTCGGCGGCGTGAAGTGCTCGTCGCTCACGATCGTGCGGGAGTAGGCGTCGGCGCCCGACGGGAACGCGTGAGCGCGCGCCGTGAAGTATTGATCGAGCAGCACGCCCGCCGACTCGCTGCTCGGCAGCGTCTCGCGCCAGGTCACCATGGGCTCAGCCTAAGCGCCGCGGGCCCGCCGTAGGATGGCGGCATGGTCATTCGTGTCGCCGTCGTCGGAGCAAGCGGTCGACTCGGATCGATCGCGTGCGAGCTCATCGAGCGCCAGAGCGAGTTTTCTCTCGTGGCCCGCCTCGACTCGCGCAGTGGCCTCGACGAGATGCTCGGCGCCGATGTCGTGCTCGATGTCACTGCGCCCGGTGTCTCGGCCACCGTGGTCGATCACGCCGTGCGCAACGGTCTCAAGGTGCTCGTCGGCACGAGCGGCTGGAACGAAGATCGCCTGCGCACCCTGCGCACGCTCATTGACTCGCAGGCGGATGCCGGGGTCGTCGTGGTGCCGAACTTCTCGATTGGCAGCGTGGTCGCCACGCACCTCTCGACCATCGCCGCGCGATACTTCGAGTCGATCGAGATCGTCGAGACCCACCACGCAGCCAAGGTCGATTCTCCGTCGGGCACGGCCGTGCGCACGGCCGAACTCATCGGTCACGCGCGTGCCGAGCTCGGCCCCGTGGTCGCGCCCCACACTGACCAGCGTGCGCGCGGGCAGCAGGTGGCGAGCGTGCCGATCCACTCGCTGCGGCTGCAGGGTGCGCAGGCGCGGCAAGACGTGCACTTCGGGGGCACAGGAGAAGTGGTCTCGATCAGCCACGAGACGCTGTCGGCCAGCTCATACGAGGCGGGCATTCTCATCGGTCTGCACGCTGCGGCGCAGGCGACCGGGCTCATCGTGGGGCTCGACGCCCTGATCGGTCTGGGTTCGGGGCCCGCTGAGCCGGACGACGACGCGTGACCCGAGCGCGCTGGGGCGCCCTCGGCATGGCGGCGCTGCTCGCGCTCTATCTCGCGGTCGTGCTCACCTATGCCGTGCGACTCATCGGCGATGCGCTGCCGGTCGCTCAGGCGATCGGGTGGGCGCTGGTGGTTCTACCTCTCATCGGAGGCTGGGCTCTCGTCGCCGAACTGCGTTTCGGATTCGCGGCCGAGCGGCTCGCGCGACGGCTCGAAGCCGAGGGCGGGCTACCCGACGACACGGTGCCCGTGCGCGCGAGCGGCCGCGTGGAGCGCGACGCGGCCGATGCGGCCTTCGTGCGGCACTCCGAGGCCTTGCAGGAGCATCCCGAATCGTGGGCGCACTGGTTTCGCCTCGCCCTCGCCTACGACGCCGCGCGTGATCGGCGTCGCGCCCGATGGGCGTTGCGCGAAGCTATTCGCTGGGAACGGGCCGATCGGTCGACGACCCCTGATCAGCCTGCGGCCCCTGACCAGTCGTCCGACTGACGAGCGCGTCGATCGCCTCTTCCACGGTCTCGTGCCGAAACCGAAAGCCGTCGGCGAGCAGTGCGGCCGGAATCTGCTTCTGGCTCGCGAGCAGCAGCTCGCGACCCGCGTCGCCCATGAGCGTGCCGATCACCGGCTCAGGAATCGCGAGCAGGTGCCAGCGGTGCATCGCCCGTGCGAGAGCGCGGGTGAACCGGTCGGCGGTGGCGGGGGTGGGGCCGGCCAGGTTGACGGGGCCGCGCAGCGTCGAGGTCATGAGGTGGCGAATCGCCGCGGCTTCGTCATAAAGACTTATCCACGGCCAGTGCTGGCCGCCGCTGCCGATGCGCGCCGCGACGCCGAGTGAGGTCAGCAAGCGCAACGGAGTCATCGCACCGCCATCACCGACGACGAGGCCGGTGCGCAGCAGCACGGTGCGGGTGGACTCGGGGGCCAGGCCCGCTGCTGCCTCCCACGCTGCGACGACGTCGCTGAGAAACCCCTCGCCCTTGACGGCGCTCTCGGTGAGGCTCACCGCGGGGCGATCGCCGTAGAAGCCCACGGCCGAGCCGCTCAAGAAGGCGCGCGGGGGAGTGCTCGCGCGGGCCATTCCCTCGGCCAGGGCTCGTGTGGCGTTCACGCGCGAGTCGACGATCTGCTTCTGGTACCCGCGCGTCCACGGAATGCGAGCGATCGAGGCTCCCGAGAGATTCACGACGACATCGACCGAATCGAAGACGGCCGCATCAATGACCCGAGCGTCGGGCGACCACGAAAACTCGCTTGCGGTGCGCGGCTCGCGGCGCACGAGTGTCAGCACCTTGTTGCCCTCGACCCGCAACTGCCTCTGCAGCTCGGTGCCGACCAGACCGGATGCGCCGGCGATGAGGACGCGCAGAGGCGTTGCCGCCGCCACTAGGCGAGCGTCGCTTCGAGCGTGATCGAGATGCCGGTGAGCGCCGCCGACACCGGGCATCCGGTTTTCGCGTCGTCGGCGAACGACTGAAACTCTTCAGCGCTCAAGCCCGGCACCGAAGCGCTCACGAGCAGGTGGCTGCCCGTGATGCCCTCACCCGGCACGAACGTCACGGCGGCCGTGACCTGCAGGCTCGTCGGCGTGTGCCCTGCCTTGCTGAGGGCGTTCGAGAGCGCCATCGAGTAGCACGCAGAGTGCGCAGCGCCGAGCAATTCTTCGGGGTTGGTCATGCCGGTGACCCCCTCCGAGCGCGCGGCCCAGGTGACGGGAAACTCGCCGGCATCCGACGAATCGAGCGACGTGGTGCCCGACCCCTCGGTGAGGCTTCCGATCCACAGAGTGGTTGCTTCGCTGGTGACGGCCATGGCAGTGCTCCTGACGATTCGCGGGGGCTGCGGGCCTTCAGCCTACGCGCGAGCGGCTGAGCGGCGAATGATTCCTGCGCGAACGAGCAGCACATACAGCTGGCACCCCAGGCAGTAGGCGAACGCGGCGTTCAAGAATGCGGCGATGAACGCGGCGCTCGCGGCCACGACAAGGGCGCCCGGAAGCCCGACCAGGTGCAGCACGAGTCCTGTCGCGGTGACGATCAGCCCGACGAGCTGCGCGAACGTGGGCGGTGCCGGGTGCTCGCGCTCGGTGGGCGGCGCGAGTCGCGGGGCGATCAGGCGGCGGTACACGGCACCGTAGGGGTGCTTCTGGATGCCCGCAAACGCTCCCCACGCGAAGAGTGCCACGAGCACGGTCAACAGCAGTGCCGAGGGCTGCAGGGCGCGGGCGACAAGATCGGTGCCGAACGGCTCCGTGAGTCCGAGCAGCACGACGATGAGCAGCAGCACGGAGGTGATGGTGGCGCCGAAGCGCGGGCCGCGCGGGTCGATGCCGAACGGCTGCGCCTGCTGTGGGTCGGCACCGGGGGTTGCGGCGGTCATGCGTGCACCAGTGCGGTGCGGGCGGCATCGACGGCGGCGCGCACGTCGGCGGCCTTGACGGCGCCGATGAGGCGCGAGCGCACGTGGCCTTCGCGGTCGAGCACGAGCGTGGTCGGCGTCGAATAGACCGAGTGGCGGCGGGCCACCTCGGGCTCGTCGACGACATCGATCTCGCGGTGCGCGACCGTCTCGTCGGCGGCCGACAGCTCGGTACCCACGCGCCGCATCGCGACGCAGGCCGAGCAGACGGGGCTCGAGAGCTGCACGAGGGTCACCTCTGCGCCCTCGACGACGAGCTCGTGCTCGTCTCCGCCACAACCCGCGGCCACGCGCGTGCTGCGGGCACGCAGGGTGAGGCCGAGCACGGTCGCGAGGGCGATGAGCGCCACAATCACGAAGAGGGCGGTGAGAGCATCCATGCCCATGAAAATACGAAACGGACTGCATCTATTCCCGAGTGTGACGTTCTGTGACTGCGCGGCACCCCCGGTAAGGTGACGAGCGTGACCGAGGCAGCCGAGATTCAGTTCCGATCTGATGTGACCGTCGAGCTCGTGCGGGCCAGTGCCGCCGACAGTGATGTGCTGTTCGCCGCCCGTGTCTCGACGCAGGGCGAGCAGACGCTCGAGGCTGCCGCGGCCGGCGACGCGGCGACAGATCGCGACCGCGGGCTCATCAACTACCTCATGCGCGACCGCCACGGCTCGCCCTTCGAGCACAACTCGATGACCTTTTATGTGCAGGCGCCGATCTTCGTCTTCCGCGAGTTCATGCGGCACCGCATCGCGTCGTACAACGAAGAATCGGGCCGCTACCGCGAGCTGCGCCCGGTCTTCTACGTGCCTGGCCCCGACCGCAACCTCGTACAGGTGGGCAAGCCAGGTGCCTATGACTTTTTGCCCGGAACCCCCGAGCAGACCGCCCTCGTCGACACCGAGGTGAGGGCATCGTGCACCGCCGCCTACGCCTCGTACCAACGGATGCTCGACGCGGGCATCGCGCGCGAAGTGGCCCGCGCCGTTCTCCCCGTGACGATCTACAGCTCGATGTACGTGACGATGAACGCCCGATCGCTCATGAACTTCTTGTCGCTGCGCACCAAGCGCGAGGGCACGCACTTCCCCTCATTTCCGCAGCGCGAGATCGAGATGGTGGCCGAGCTCATGGAGCACCACTTCGCCGAGCTCATGCCCCTCACCTATGAGACCTTCAACGGCAACGGTCGCGTCGCCCCCTAGCTCGCGCCCAGCCCAGCCGCGCGACCTGTGGCCCCGCCCCGGCGACCCGGTCGTGTCCGCTCACCCCGGTGACTCGCGCCGCGCGCAGCGTGTCGGATCCGCACGACGGTGAGTCGCGACAAACTCCGGGCTGAACGGACGTCCACGCGCTCCACCCCAGCTCCACCCGAAGTTGGGTCCCGTGCACATCTGGACGCGTTCCCTCCTACGTAGGGTCTCGCTGACGGATGCTCGCCGTGTGCACTCGTTCACCGCAGTACTCCGGGCACACGGCGGAGTCGCACGAGCTTCTGAAATCGCGCACGGTCAGTCGGGCCAACGCGCGTTGAGACGCGCACACTCGCGAGGTGAGCTGAGTCGGCCACGCCGAGGGGTGTATGCGTTGCCAGAACTCGACGCAGACATTCGTCTGGCGGCAGCGGTCGGCGGGCGTATCGCGGGCGTGTCGGCTCTTCGCCACCATGGTCTGTGGGTGCCTCCCGGCGAGAGATCGGTGCTGCACGTCGAGGTCGCCGACGAAGTGCAGGAACGACAAGGAGAGGCCCAGGGTCGACCCGCGCTCGTGCACTGGCTCCCGGGCGGTTCTCGACCCCGCTTCGGCGTCGCACCGCTCGAGGCGACGCTGGCGCGAGCTGCGAACGACCTACCACTGTCGTTTGCTGTGGCGGTGCTCGACTCTGCGCTTCGAGCCACCCCGCTGACCCCGGTCGAGCTTCAGTTTCTGGCGGCGGGCTGGCGGCCGAGGGCGCGGGCCGCGGCAGCACTCGCCGATGAGCGCTCTGAGTCGGGCACCGAGAGCGTGCTGCGGGTGCTGCTCCGTGAGGCGGGCATCCACTCAACGCCGCAGGCGCCGCTTCCGATTGGCGACCTCGCACGTGCCGATCTGCTTGTCGGCGACCGGCTGCTCATCGAGTGCGATAGCGAAGAGCACCACGCCGAGCCGACAAACAGACGGGCAGATCTTCGGCGAGATGAGTCGCTCATGGCACTGGGCTTCATGGTGTTGCGACCCGACTACCGCCAAGTGTTCGACGACCCAGCGGGGGTCGTCGCGACAGTTGCGGCCATCGTCGCTCGGGCTGACCACCTGTCCGCTCGCCCCGGAGCTTGAGGTCGACCGCGGTGTGTCGCACTCTGCAGCCAGCGAGTCGCACGATTCGCCGGGGCAAGCGGACTCTCGCTCGCCTGCGCGCCCCCGCAGTTGGCAGGTGTTGGGCAGTGTGACGTCACAACGAGCGAAAGCGAGGTGGGCCGCACGCGCCAGGGTGCTGGCGCGATACCCTGAAGCACGTGTCTTCTTCCAACCCTTTCGGTCAAGTGCTCGTCGCGCTCGTCACGCCCATGTTGGCTGACGGCGAAGTCGACTGGGCCGGGGTTGAGAAGCACATCGACGACGTCATCGGCGCGGGTGCCGACGGCATCGTCGTCACGGGCACGACAGGCGAGACCAGCACTCTCACCGACGCCGAGAAGATCCGGCTGGTCGAAGTCGGCAAGTCGGTGAGCGCTGGGCGAGCATCCGTCATCACGGGCGGCGGCTCGAACGAGACCGCGCACGCGATCGAGCTCTACAAGGCGAGCGCGAAGGCCGGTGCAGACGGCGTCATGATCGTGACGCCTTACTACAACAAGCCGACCCAGGCCGGGGTGCTTACGCACTTCCGCATGGTGGCTGACGCCACCGACCTGCCGGTGATCCTCTACGACATCCCGGGCCGTGCCGGCATCCCGATCATGTACGAGACGATTCTGCGCGCGGCGAAGCACCCGAACATCCTCGCCGTGAAAGATGCCAAAGGAGACCTCAGCGAGGTCAGCCGCGTGCTGAACCAGACCGACCTCATGTACTTCGCGGGCGACGACGCCAACGTGCTGCCGACGCTCGCGATCGGCGGCACGGGACTCATCGGCGTCACGGCCAACATCGCTCCGGGGCCCTACCGAACGATCGTCGACGCGGTCAACGCGAACGATCTCGCGCGCGCCACCGCTGAGCACCAGCACCTCGAGCCGCTTGTGCGGGCTGTCATGACGCACGTGCCCGGCACGGTTGCGGCAAAGTACGTGCTGCACGGCCTCGGCCGCATCGGCACGCCGAGGGTGCGACTGCCCTTGGTTGGCCCCGAAGAGCACGAGGCCGCCGTCATCGAAGACGAACTCGACCTGGTCACCAACGTCGCTGGCGTCGATTTCCACAACTTCCGACCCGACCGCAATGCGGCGGCCGGCGGTGCCCTGCCGAAGGTGGCCGGCACCACCCGATAGACCGAATCCGGGGGCCAGCGCGCCCCGCCACGCACGATAATCAGCAAGGCGACACATGGCCAACGAACTGTTCACCCCGCCCGCCCTCGACCCCGCAACGCTGCGCATTATTCCCCTCGGCGGCGTCGGCGAGATCGGGCGCAACATGACCGTGTACGAGCTCGACGGC
>JBBQKE010000070.1:0-7357 GCA_038326585.1 Actinomycetales bacterium
CGAGCTCAGCGAGCTCGACGCCGAGAACGTGGCGACCTACGAGCAGAACCTCGCGGCGTGGACGACCGAACTCGAGGCCCTCGAGGCCGAGCTCGAGGCGACCGCGGCCGAGCTCGGCGGTGGTGTCGTCGCGACGACCGAGCCGGTGCCGGCCTACTTGCTCGCAGAACTCGGGTTCGACGACGAGACCCCGGCCGCCTTCACTGAGGCCATCGAAGAGGGTGCCGACGTGCCGCCCCTCGCTCTGCAGCAGACCCTCGACCTGATCGCCTCGGGCGAGGTGCGCCTGCTCGCCTACAACGAGCAGACCGCGAGCCCCGAGACCGAACGGGTGCGAGCCGCGGCGGAGGCGGCGGGCATTCCCGTGGTCTCGTTCACCGAGACCCTCCCCGACGCGCAAGACTATGTCTCGTGGATGCGCGCGAACATCGAGGCGGTCGCCGCGGCGCTGACAGCGGCGTGACGCCAGGCGAAGGCCTGCCCGACCCCGCCCCGGTGCTCAGCATCCGGGGCGGGGCTCTCGGCTTTGGAGAGCGCGCGCTGTGGAGCGACCTCGATCTCGAGGTGAGCCCCGGCGAGTTCATCGCCGTGCTCGGCGGCAACGGCACGGGCAAGACGAGCCTGCTGCGCGCCATGCTCGGTGAGCAGAAGCTCGACGCCGGCGAGGTGCTTGTCGACGGGCATCCTGCCCATCGGGGCCATCGACGCATTGGCTACATCCCGCAACAGAAGATCATTGCGCCGGGCACTCCCCTGCGCGGCCGCGATCTGGTCATGCTCGGCGTCAATGGTCAACGCTTCGGCCCGCCGATCACGACGCGCGACGACCGTGCCGCGGTGGATGCACTGCTCATCGCGGTCGGCGCTGAGTCGTTCGCCGACCGACCGCTCGGCAGTCTCTCGGGCGGCGAGCAGCAGCGGCTGCGCGTCGCGCAGGCGCTCGCCGACGACCCGAACCTGCTGCTGTGCGACGAGCCGCTCATGAGTCTCGACCTGCACCACCAGCGCGCCGTCAGCGAACTCATCGACCGCCGGCGCCAGCAGCACGGCACCGCGGTGGTCTTTGTGACGCACGACATCAACCCCGTGCTGAGCATGGTCGACCGGGTGCTCTACCTGGCACACGGGCGCTTCACGATCGGCACGCCCGATGAGGTGCTGCGCGACGACGTGCTGACGCGCCTCTATGGCACACCGGTCGAGGTGTTCCGCTCGCGCGGCCGCGTCATCGTGGTCGGAGCTCCCGAAGCTGAGCACCACCACGAGGTGATCGCGTGACCTTCGTCGACCCGGCCACGTACCTGCAGCTGCTCGCGCTCGTGCAGAACTCGATCATCGCTGCCGCGGTTCTCGGCATCGTCGGCGGGCTCATCGGGGTGTTCGTGATGCAACGTGACATGGCCTTCGCCGTGCACGGCATCAGTGAGCTCTCGTTCGCCGGGGCGGCTGCCGCATTGCTGTTCGGCATCAACGTCGTCGCCGGTTCGATTGTGGGGTCGCTGCTCGCTGCGGCTCTCATCGGGGTGCTCGGTGCGAAGGCTCGAGACCGCAACTCGATCATCGGCGTGCTCATGCCGTTCGGGCTCGGGCTCGGCATTCTGTTCCTCGCGCTCTACCCCGGGCGCAGTGGCAACAAGTTCGGCCTGCTCACGGGTCAGATCATCAGCGTCGACCTGCCGCAGCTCGGGCTGTTGATCGGCATCAGCATCGTCGTGCTCATCGCGCTGCTCATCGTGTGGCGGCCCTTGACCTTCGACAGCCTTGACCCCGAGGTCGCAAGCGCGCGCGGGGTGCCCGGTCGCGCGCTGAGCGTCGTCTTCATGACGCTCCTGGGGCTGACCGTGGCCGTCTCGGTCCAGATCATCGGTGCGCTGCTCGTGCTCGCCTTGCTCGTCACGCCGGCGGCCGCGGCCCTGCGGGTATCGTCGTCGCCCGTGCTCGTGCCGGTGCTGAGTATGGTGTTCGGCTTCGTCTCGGCCATCGGCGGCATTCTGCTGGCCATCGGTGGGTCGTTGCCGATCAGCCCCTACATCACGACCATCTCGTTCGCGATCTATATCGTTTGTCGCATCATCGGCTCTCGTGCCAAGGTGGCTCGATGAAGCGCAACACCTGGCAGCGCGAAGCGGTGCGCACCGCGCTCGCCGAGAACGAGAACTTCGTGAGTGCGCAGGCTCTGCACGGCGCTCTGAAAGAGTCTGGGTCGAGCATCGGTCTGGCGACGGTCTATCGTGCGCTGGCCGATCTCGCCGACGAGGGCGAGGCCGACTCACTGCAGCAAGAGGGCGAGGCTCTTTATCGGGCCTGCACGTCCGGAAGCCACCACCACCACCTCATCTGCAGAAACTGCGGTCTCACGGTCGAGATTGAGGCAACGGCCGTCGAAGACTGGGCTCGTCAGGTTGCCGCGCAGCACGGGTTCACGCGCGCCGAGCACGTCGTCGACGTGTTCGGGCTGTGCGAGTCGTGTTCGAGATTGCAGGCCAGCCCTTCTTCGTCGTAAGCTAGGGGTTTGTGTTGAGCGGCCATCCGTTCATCTTGTACGCGCTCTCGCCCTTCCAGCACGATCGGGAGGAACCGCGGGTGTCTGCGTGCCGACAAGTGACCTTGGGTACGGCGCTCGCCGTACGGTAACCACATACAGGAGGAACCATGGCAGCCGTCTGCCAGGTGACCGGAGCCGTTCCCGGCTTTGGGCACAACATCTCGCACTCGCACCGGCGCACCAAGCGCCGTTTCGATCCGAACATTCAGAAGAAGACGTACTTCGTACCGTCGCTTCGCCGCAACGTGACGCTCACCCTGTCAGCCAAGGGCATCAAGACCATTGATGCTCGCGGTATCGAGTCGGTCGTCAAAGACCTGCTCGCGCGTGGGGAGAAAATCTAATGGCTAAGCAGCAAGACGTTCGTCCGATCATCAAACTCAAGTCGACCGCCGGCACCGGGTACACCTACGTGACCCGCAAGAACCGTCGTAACGACCCCGACCGCCTCGTGCTCAAGAAGTACGACCCGGTCGTCCGCAAGCACGTCGAATTCCGCGAGGAGCGCTAAGCATGGCCAAGAAGAGCAAGATCGCGCGCAACGAGCAGCGCAAGGTCGTCGTTGAGCGGTACGCCGCGAAGCGACTCGAACTGAAGAAGGCCCTCGTCGACCCGAACGGCACCGACGAGTCGCGCGAGGCCGCCCGCAAGGGCCTGCAGAAGCTGCCCCGCAACGCCTCACCCGTGCGCGTGCGTTCGCGTGACGCCATCGATGGTCGCCCGCGAGGCATGCTGACCAAGTTCGGCATCTCTCGCGTGCGGTTCCGCGACATGGCGCACCGCGGCGAGCTGCCCGGCATCACCAAGTCGAGCTGGTAACCACACCACAGCGTGACGGCGGGGCCCCCTCACTGGGGTGCCCCGCCGTTTTCGTTGGCGCCGGCTGAACGCCCAATTTCGCCGCACCGGAGTGAATTGCCCGGAAACACGCGGATCTGCTGATACCGTCAAGGCGGTTCGCGGTCAGTCTTGACTCGCGAACTATCACCACCATCGTTAAGGTCCGAGGAGGACACCATGAACCGTTCCGAGCTTGTCGCCGCTGTGGCCGCTGAGTCGGGCCTGAGCCAGGCTGATGTGAACCGCACCGTCGACGCACTCTTCTCGGTCGTCTCGGGCGCCGTCGCGTCGGGCACCAAGGTCTCGATCCCGGGTTGGATCTCGTTCGAGCAGACCCACCGCAAGGCGCGTCAGGGCCGCAACCCCCAGACCGGCGCAACGATCCAGATCGCCGCATCAAACGGCGTGAAGGTCAGCGCCGGCAGCAAGCTGAAGGCTGCCGCCAAGTAGCTTTCGCTGCATAACGCTCTGAAGGGCGACTTCCCGATCACCGGGGGGTCGCCCTTCGCGCGTTGTCGGATGCTCAGCCGAAGCCCTCGTTCAGCCCGGTCGCCTACCCTGAGACCGTGACGATCACTGCTCCGGCGACCCGCACCACGCCGTTGCCGTGGGCGCTCGTCGGCACCGCCTCGCTGGTGTCAGGCGCGATCGTCGCCCTGCTCGTCGGGCTCGCGATCGGTGGCGGCGCCGACGCGCCCCTCGCCATCGACCCCGGCGAGCTCGTGCGCTATGGCTTGCCGCTCGCCAAGCTCGCGACGACTCTCGCGGCTGCGGGCACCATCGGCGGTCTGCTGCTCGCGCTGATCGCGCTCAGCCCCTCGCATGCTGAGTACTCCAAGGCGCTCGATGTGGCCGCAGCCTCGGCCGCGGTGTGGACCATCTCAGCCGTGGCGACCGGCTTCTTCACCTTCATGAGCGTCTACCTCGAACCGCTCTCGATCGACGATCGCTTCGGGGCATTGCTGTCGGCCTATTTCTCGACGACAGAGCTGGGTCAAGCCTGGCTCGCGACCGCCCTCATGGCCGCCGTCGTGACCGTGCTGTGCTTCGCGATACGCAACCCCGCACTGCTCGCCGGTGTCGCGGTCATCGCGGCCGCCGCGCTGTGGCCCGTCGCGCAGACCGGCCACACCGGCGGAACCGCCGACCACGATGCGGCCGTGACATCGGTCTATCTGCACAGCGTCTTCGCCGCCCTGTGGATCGGCGGTCTGCTGACAATCGCCGTGCTGCGGCCCCTGCTGCTCGAGCGGCTACCCGTCGTGCTCCGCCGCTATTCGACCCTGGCGCTCATAGCGTTCATCGTGGTCGCCGCCTCGGGGCTCGTGAGCGCTCAGCTTCGCGTCGGCGGCCTCGAGGCCCTGACGACTCCCTATGGCTTGCTCGTCATCGCGAAGGTCGGCGCGCTCATCGGCCTGGGTGCCTTCGGCGCGTTCTATCGGCTTCGGCTCATCGCACGCATCGAGCGCGACGATCGACCCCGGGGCGCCTTCTGGGTGATCGTGGCGGCCGAGCTCGCGCTCATGGGCGCCGCGGCCGGTCTCGCCACCGCGCTCGCGCGCACGGCGACCCCGGTGCCGCAGGTTCCCGTCGACCAGTTGGTCGACCCGAGCCCCGCCGAGATTCTGACCGGCTCCCCGCTTCCGCCCGCGTTCGAGCCCTGGCGACTCGCGACCGAATGGGACCTCAACCTGCTGTGGGCACTGATCGCAGCCTTTGGCGCCTTCTTCTACCTCGCGGGCGCCGTGCGGTTGCATCGCCGCGGCGACACCTGGCCTCTGCACCGCACGATCTTGTTCACGTTGGGCATGGTGACGCTCATCATCGTGACGAGCAGCGGCCTGGCCGTCTATGAGCGATACCTCTTCAGCGTCCACATGCTCGGCCACATGGTGCTGAGCATGGGCATTCCGGTGATGCTCGTGCTGGGGGCGCCTGTGACGCTCGCGTCACGGGCCATCCACGGCCGAAAAGATGGCTCGCGGGGGCCGCGCGAGTGGATTCTTGCGATCGTGCACTCGCGCTTCGCCGGCATCGTCGGGCACCCCTTGGTCGCCTCGGTCGTGTTCGCGGTCTCGCTGCTCGTGTTCTATTACTCGCCGGTGTTCTCGTGGGCGGTGAGCGATCATCTCGGTCACCAGTGGATGATTCTGCACTTCTTGCTCAGCGGATACCTGTTCGTCAACGCGCTCGTCGGCGTCGACCCGGCGCCCTATCGGCCGGTGTACCCGATCAGGCTCATCATTCTGCTGGCGACCATGGCGTTTCACGCGTTCTTCGGCCTCTCGCTCATCACGGGCACCGGCCTGTTGCTGCCCGAGTGGTTCGGGGCCATGGGGCGCGAGTGGGGTCAGACACCGCTCGCCGATCAGCAGACCGGCGGCGGAATCGCCTGGAGCGTCGGAGAGATTCCCACGCTTGCGCTCGCGATGCTCGTGGTGTGGTCGTGGAGCCGGGCCGACGGACGCGAGTCGAAGCGCCGAGACCGCAAGGCCGATCGCGACGGCGAGGCCGACCTCGCGGCGTGGAACGCGATGCTTGCCGAGCGCGCCGAGCACGCCCCGGTCGATGAGCGTGCAAGCCGCACGCCGGCCCCTCAACCGCCCGGCGGGTAGATCGTCAGTTCGGGCCCGTTCTCGGTGAGCACGACGTCGCCGCTGAGCGTCGCTCTGATCGTCTCCTCGAGCTCACTGAGGGCGCCGTCACGCAAGCGCTGCAGCTGCACGGTGAGGTGCAGCTCGGCGTCGCCGACGACACCCCAGCGCCCCGGAGTGCGCCCGGGCACGATCTCGACCTCGGGCGGCGAGACGAGTTGCCAGATCGGCGGGTCGACGACGCGCTCGCTCACGGTGCGCCCGAACGGGCAGCCGGTGGGCAGCAGCACCCGTTGCTCGGTGCAGTCGAGCAAGAACTGCTCAAGCTCGCGCACCACGACGCGGTGCAGCAGTGCCGTGGGCTCAGCGGTCAGCTCGATCGAGACGCGCGAAGACCCATCGACCCGGCGAGAGACCGGCTGAGCCTGCACGTGCGGCTCGACGACGCGCGCCGTCAGCAGGCTCGGAACGAAGACCGCGAGCTCCACAAACTCGCCGGCATCGGCAGCCTGCACGACCCGTCCGTTGACGCGCAGCCGATCATGGTGATCGACTGCGACCGCCGCGGTCGCGACGGGCGAGCGCGCGAATTGCCACACCGGCACAACGCCGAGATGCGCCGGGCCAGGTGTGAGCGTGAAGACGGCCGTGACCGCATCCTGCTCGCTGCCGTATTCGGCGAGCACGCGGGCGCTGCCGTTGTCGGCGTCGAGGCGCCCGACGATGCGTACGATGCTCGGTTCGCCGTCGTCGCCCAGCGGCAGGGGGTCGCCGTCAGGCACCCCCGCGAGTCGTGCGGCGGCGGCAAGGTCATCGTCTGCGAGAGCCTCGAGGTAGCGCAGCACGTGCGCCTCGGGGGTGGCCGTCGTGACGGCCGCGAAGGCGAACGACGCGGCTCCGAGACCGAGCAGCGCGGCCGCTGCTCCTCCCCACCGCCACGTCTCTCGGTTCATGTCGCCAGCCTAGGCGCGGGGCTGTGCGACAACCCGGAATCACAGCCAGCCTGGCGGTGCAGCGCGGCTACAGTGGAGGCTCGTCAGCCGACGCGCGATGCGGCCGATGATCGATGTGACAGGAGAGGCATGACGACGCAGGCCGAGGGTCGCACCGCTCCTGACGGCACGCCGCTCAGCCCCGAGCAGTCGGCCGTGCTCGACCTCATCGAATCGACGCGCGAGCACGTCTTCGTCACCGGGCGAGCCGGAACCGGCAAGTCGACTCTGCTCGAGTCGTTCATCGCGGCCACCGATCGGCAGGTCGTCGTCTGCGCACCGACCGGGGTCGCGGCCCTCAACGTCGGCGGGCAGACGATTCACTCGTTGTTCCGCCTGCCGATCGGGCTCATCGCTGATCACGACTTCGATGACCCGCCCGAACT
>JBBQKE010000071.1:0-7333 GCA_038326585.1 Actinomycetales bacterium
TCGCGCACCAGGCGCCGCGCGGCCCACGACGGAGGGTTGATCGACTCGAGGTGCTCGCCCGTGAGGCCAGCATCCGTCAGCGCGGTGCGATAGCTGCGCGCCTGCAGGAAGGTGCCCCGCTCACCCAACTCGCGCGCACGATGCCGCAGCGCGGTGAGGTAGAGGTGCGCCTTCTGCCGGTGGGTCGGTCGGCGGCGGAACACGTCGGTGTTCTCGATGAGCACGATCGGTCCGCCATCGTCGAACGCAGGGCCGAGCTGCTCGGCGGTGAGCCACCGAGTCGGCCCCACGGCAGCGGATGCGTCGCTCATGCGCCGACCCTATGACGAACCCTCGCGCGTAGGCTGAGCGCGTGACGACCGCCCTGCTGACTGACCGCTACGAGCTCACGATGGTCGAGGCCGCCCTGCAATCGGGGCGCGCGCATCGCGAGTGCGTGTTCGAAGTCTTCGCCCGACGGTTGCCCGGCGAGCGTCGTTACGGCGTGCTCGCGGGCACGGGCCGACTGCTCGACGCCGTCGCCGACTTCAGGTTCGGTCAGGCCGAGCTCGACTGGTTGGCGAGCGAGAAGGTCGTCGACGCGGCGACGCTCGACTGGCTTGCCGACTACCGATTCTCGGGTCACATCGAGGGCTATCGGGAGGGTGAGCTGTACTTTCCGGGCTCACCCGTGCTGACCGTGCGCGGAACCTTCGCCGAGGCGGTGGGGCTCGAGACGGTCGTGCTGAGCATCCTGAACTACGACACCGCGGTCGCGACGGCCGCCGCCCGCATGGTCTCTGCCGCCGACGGGCGCCCGCTCGCCGAGATGGGTTCGCGCCGCGCGAACGAGTCTGCAGCCGTCGCCGCCGCTCGCGCCGCCCACATCGCGGGCTTCAGCGCGACCTCCAACCTCGAGGCCGGCCGCCGCTGGGGCGTGCCGACGATGGGCACCGCCGCGCACTCGTTCACGCTGCTGCACGACAGCGAAGAAGAAGCCTTTCGCGCGCAAGTCGCGTCGCTCGGGCCCGAGACGACCCTGCTTGTCGACACCTATGACGTGCAGACCGCGATCGAGACCGCCGTGCGCGTGGCGGGGCCGTCGCTCGGTGCGGTGCGCCTCGACTCGGGAGACCTGCCCTCGCTCGTGCGCGAGGTGCGGGCGCAGCTCGACTCGCTCGGCGCAACGTCGACGCGCATCACGGTGACGAACGACCTCGACGAGAGCGCGATCGCGGTGCTGCGCGGTGCTCCGGTCGATGCCTTCGGCGTGGGCACCGCCGTCGTCACCGGGTCGGGCTCACCGGCTGCTGGCTTCGTCTACAAGCTCGTCGCGCGTCGCGATGCGGACACAGACGAATGGATGCCCGTCGCGAAGTCGTCCCCCGGCAAGGTCTCGGCCGGCGGAGCAAAGAGGGCCGAGCGGCTGCTGCGCGGGGGCGTTGCCCTCGCTGAACGCATTGTCGTCGACGACGATCACGACGGAGTGCCCGAAGGCCTGCAACCAGACGCTGCGGTGACCGCGCGTGAACTCACCGTGCCGCTCATGACCGACGGTGTCGGCGACCCGCGATGGCTCGGGCCCGCCGGCGTGCTCGCGGCGCGCGAGCACTGCGCGGCCGCA
This sequence comes from Actinomycetales bacterium, assembly GCA_038326585.1. Taxonomy (GTDB): domain Bacteria; phylum Actinomycetota; class Actinomycetes; order Actinomycetales; family Microbacteriaceae; genus Microcella. The sequence goes on from JBBQKE010000071.1 coordinate 1,604, forward strand.
GTCGCCGAGTTGCCCGCCACGGCGCTGCGGCTCAGCCGAGGTGAGCCCGCGTTGCCGGTCCTGACCGTCTAGCTCGCGCGATCGTCAGGGGTCTGCACGCGCTGCCCCACGACGGCGCTCACGCCGTCGTGCCGCATCGAGACGCCGTAGAGAGCATCCGCAATCTCCATCGTGCGCTTCTGGTGCGTGATGATGATGAGCTGCGAGCTCTGGCGCAGGTCGCGGAAGATCGTCAAGAGGCGGCCAAGGTTGGCGTCGTCGAGCGCGGCCTCGACCTCGTCCATGATGTAGAACGGGCTCGGGCGAGCCTTGAAGATCGCGATGAGCAGCGCGACAGCCGCCAGCGAGCGTTCGCCACCGCTCAGCAGGCTGAGGCGTTCGATCTTCTTGCCGGCCGGCTTCACGGTGACCTCGATGCCCGTCGTCAGCATGTTCTCGGGGTCGGTGAGCAGCAGGCTGCCCGTGCCCCCCGGAAAGAGGATCGGAAACACGACGTCGAACGCAGCCTGGGTGTCGGCGAACGCGGCCGCGAAGATCGTCTGCATCGTCGAGTCGACCTCGTCGATGATCGTGAGCAGGTCGCGACGGGTGCTCGCGAGGTCGGTGAGCTGCTCGGTGAGGAACTTGTGTCGCTGCTCGAGCGCCGCGAACTCTTCGAGCGCGAGCGGGTTGACTCGCCCGAGCTGGCTGAGCTTGCGCTCGGCGCGCGCGAGGCGCGCCTGCTGCTCGGCCCTGTCGAAGGGCTTGCCGACCTTTTCCGTTCCTAACTCAGGCAGATCGTCTGATTCTGACGGATGACCGGTCACCTGTGTCATCTCAGCCTGAGTTGCGAACGGATGCGCGGCGGCCTGGGCCACAATGTCGGCAACCCGGGCGGCCTCGTCGTCGGTCGTCGGGTCGAACGCGGGCGCATCGGGGTCGGGGTCGACGCGCGACGCCGCCTCGGCCGCGATCGCATCGGCCACGGCTCGCGCGGCCGTTGTCAGGGCGTCGTCGTCGGGCACGAGCACGTGCGGGCCGTACTCGGCGACGAGCACGTCTTCGACCAGCCCGAGTTCATCACCCGCGCGCTCGAGCAGTTGCGTGAGGTGCAGCTTCTTCTCGTAAATCTGCAGCTCGAGACCATGCACGCCCTCGGTGATCGCGCTCAAGCGCTCGCGCAGCGAGCTCTCGGTGCGGCGCAGCTCGAGCAGCTCGTCGTTCTGAGCCGAGCGCTCCGACTCGCGCTGAGCGAGGGCGACGCGAGCTTCGGCGACCGAGCGGTCGATCGACTGCTGCACGGCCGGCAGCGCGACGGCGACGGCCCGCGCCCGCTCGACCTGGCGCTGGCGCAGCACTGTGCGCCGGGCAGCCTCGTCGGCGGCAGCCTTCTCGGCCAGTCTCCGCTTGTCGAGCTGCTCGGCGGCTTCGCGTGCGCCTCGCACGCGCTCGCGCACGGTCTCGAGCTCGATGCGTCGTTCGAGCTCGGCGGCCCGAGCCGCCTCGAGGTCGACGACCAGGGCATCGCGCGCCGACGCGTCGAGCATCGGTCGAGGTCGTGCGGCGAAGGCCTCGTGCTCGGCCTGAGCCCGCTCGACGGCAGACTCGGCCTCGCGCACCGACTCTTGCGCCGCGTCCACGCCGAGGGCGAGCCGCGCGGCTTCGGCTTCGGCGGCCTCGGCCTGCGCCCGCGCACGCGAGACCTGCTCGCTGCGGGCGGCGCGCTGGGCATCCTGATCGCGAACAGCGGCGAGAGCCTCGGCGGCCTGCTGCTTCGAGGCGGTGAGGGATGCCCGCGACTCGTCGAGCACGCCGCGAGCCCGCTCAATGCCGGTTGAAACCTCGGTCAGCCGCACCGAGGCGGCGTCGCGCTCGGCGGCGAGCTCGAGCCGGCTGCGTCCGGCTCCGGAGCCTCCGCGCAGCACCGAGCGCGTGAGCACATCGCCCTGCCGCGTGACGACGCTGACCGAGTCGGCGGCGTCAAGCTTCTGCACGGCGGGCCAGGCGGCGCGCGCGGCGGCGAGGTCGTCGGCGATGAGGGTTCGGGCGAGCAGGGCGAGCACACCGTCGGGTGCGGTCAGCACGTCGGTGGCAGGCATGAGGCCGCCGACTGCCGACACCGTCGCCGCAGACCCGCCGATCTGCGCGAGCACCACGTCGACGCGGCCCGCCTCGGCCTGATGCGCTCGCTCGAGCGCCGCGAGACCCGCCTCGAGGTCATCGGCCAGAGCGGCGTCGGCCAGGGTGCCGAGCGCTGCGGCGATGGCTGCCTCGAAGCCCGGCTTCACCTGCAGGTGATCGCTCACGAGGCCGCGGATGCCCGTCGACCCCACGAGTCCGCTCGCCCCATCGCCCGTGTCGATCGCCTGCGAGAGGGCGCTCACGCGGGCGGCGAGCGCGTCTCGCTCGCGCTCCAGGGCGTGAACGGTGTCGCGCTCGGTGTCGAGGCGCGCGGTGATCTCGGCCACTCGGGCGTCGGCCTCGGTGAGCGCAGCATCGAGCGCGCGCGACTCGTCGGTTCCCTCGCCCTCGTCGAGCTCGGGTTGGGCCGCGAGCTCGGAGCGCGTGGCCTGCTGCCGGGCCGTCGCGGCCTCGAGCGCATTCTGCTGCCGCAGCAGCTCGCCGCGGGCGGCGGCGAGAGTCGAGCGCGCCACGTCGACCCGCCCGGCGAGCGCTGCGAGCTCGAGATCGTGTTGCGACACGAGCGCGCTCTGCTCGGCGATCTCATCGTCGAGTGCATCGAGCGCGGCGCGCACGGTGGCCGTGCGGGCGGCGACCTCGCCGACCTGCTGCTCGGCGGCGGCAACGCCCTCGCGTAAGGCCTCGGCGTCAGCGCGGGCCTCATCGACCTGTGCCTGCGTGATGGTCGTCGACATGCCCGGCAGCTCAGCCTGCTGGCTCAGCAGGGTCAGCTTCTGCTGCGTCAGGCTTGCAAGGCTGCGCACCCGCTCTTGCACCTGCTCGAGCTCGAAGGTGACGCGGCGCGCATCGTCGACGGCATCACCGACCTGTTGCGACTCGATGCGCTGCACGCGCAGACGCGTTTGGTCGAGCTGGCTCTGCACGACGATGCGCTCGCTCGTGCGCTCGCTCTCGGTGCGGGCGTGATCGGCCAGCGAGTCGCGCAGGGCGACCACCTCGTCAGCCAGCAGGCGGGCACGAGCATCCCGCACGATCGCGGCAATGGTCTGCGCTTCGCGCGCGATCTCGGCCTGGCGACCCAGCGGTGTCAACTGTCGCCGGATCTCGCCGGCCAGGTCGCTGAGCCGCGTCAGGTTCGCCTGCATGGCTTCGAGCTTGCGCACCGTCTTCTCTTTGCGACGGCGATGCTTCAGGATGCCCGCCGCCTCTTCGATGAACCCGCGGCGCTCTTCGGGGCTCGCGTGCAGAACGGCATCGAGCTGACCTTGCCCGACGATGACGTGCATCTCGCGCCCGAGGCCAGAGTCGCTCAGCAGCTCTTGCACATCGAGCAGGCGGCAGGCCGTGCCATTGATGGCGTACTCGCTGCCGCCGTTGCGAAACAACGTGCGCGAGATCGAGACCTCGCTGTAGTCGATCGGCAGCGCGCCGTCGGCATTGTCGATCGTGAGCAGCACCTCGGCGCGGCCGAGCGGCCCGCGCGTGGCGGTGCCGGCGAAGATGACGTCTTCCATCTTGCCGCCGCGCAGGGTCTTGGCACCCTGCTCGCCCATGACCCAGGCGAGCGCGTCGACGACGTTCGACTTGCCCGAGCCGTTGGGCCCGACGACGCAGGTGACTCCCGGTTCGAACTGAAAGGTGGTCGGCTGCGCGAACGACTTGAAGCCCTTGAGGGTGAGCGACTTCAGATGCACGCGCTGCCCCCTTTCGGCACGGTCGGCGGCGACCGCCGCACGGCGCAGAACGGTCAGGGCTACCGTACCGGAGCGGCGGCGGCTAGTCTGGCGGGCTGGCCTGCCGACGAGGAGACGCCATGAGCGAGATCGTGATCACCGAAGTCGTGATTCCCGAGAGTGTCGACGCGCCTGACGCTGCCGACTTCGTGGCGGCCGTGAGTGTGCGCACGCAGGTGAACGCCCATGACTCGGGCACCGACGACGAAGCGCGACCGCCAGACGAGATGCTGCCCGGCTGGCGAAAGCAGCAGTTCGAGCCCAAGCGGCTTTTCTTGGCACGCCGCGACGGCCAGGTGGTCGGTCGCGGCATCGCCGAGTACCGCATCGGTGACGCGATCGACACCGCGTGGTTGCTTGTCGAGGTGCTTCCGGAGGCTCGCGGGCACGCGGTGGGCCGGGCCCTTGCCGAGCACGTCGAGTCGGTGGCGAGACAGGCAGGCAAGACCCGCGCGATCGCCTACGCACCGTGCTGGAAGGTCGGCGGCGAACGACTGGCGGCCCCGACCGGCTTCGGCGATGTGGCCGCCGACACAGCCGAGACGCGGCTGCTCATCTCGCTCGGCTACCGACTCGAGCAGGTGGAGCGCGGTAGCCGGCTCACCCTGCCCCTTGACGAGACCGCACTGCAGCTCGTCCACGACGAAGCGGCCGAGATCGCCGGCGCCGACTATCGCCTGCACTTCTGGGGCGATCGCACGCCAGTGGAGTGGCGCGCCGACATCGCCTACTTGCTCACACGCATGAGCACCGACGCCCCGACCGCCGGTCTCGAAGAACCCGAGGATCCGTGGACCGTCGAGCGCCTACTGGCTGACGAAGAAGAAGAAGTGGAAGGCCCGCGCACGGCCTTCGTCGCCGCGGTCGAGCACGTGCCGACCGGCAGGCTCGCGGGGTTCACCGAACTGGTCGCGCCCGTCGACGGCAGTCGACCCGTCGACCAAGAAGACACGATCGTACTCACCGAGCACCGCGGGCACCGCCTAGGCCTGCTGCTCAAGGCCGCGAACCTGCTGCACCTGCAGAGGGTTCGACCCGGGCATCCGGCGGTCGTCACCTACAACGCCGAAGAGAACCGGCCGATGCTCGATGTGAACGAAGCGCTCGGATTCGTGCCCTTCGTCTACGAAGGTGCCTGGCGCAAAGACCTGTAGTGCGGCAGCGCGACCGCTCACCGAATCCGCTGGCAGCGCGGGCAGAAGTGCGAGCCGCGGTTCATGAACTGCTCGCGCACGATGAGTCGGCCGCACCGCTCGCACGGTCGACCCTGTTGCCCGTAAGCGCGCAGCGAGTGGCTGAAGTAGCCCGACGCCCCGTTCACATTGACATACTGCGCATCGAACGAGGTGCCGCCCTCGACGAGCGCGCGGCGCAGCACGGTGCGCACCTCGGCGAGCAGTTCGCCACTCTTGCGCGCCGACAGCGTCTCGGTCGGCTGGTCGTAGTGCACGCGCGCCGCCCACAGCGCTTCGTCGGCGTAGATGTTGCCGATGCCGCTGATCAAGGTTTGATCGAGCAGAGCCCGCTTGACGGTCGTGCGCTTCGCCGCGAGCCGCCGCCGATACAGCCGCTCGTCGAAAGCTGGGTCGAGCGGGTCGCGCGCGATGTGAGCGACCTGACTCGGGATGCTCTTCAGTGGCAGCCCGTGCCCCGCCGCCGCCCTGTCGGGCGTCGGCAGCAGCCCGTCGATCGCCATCGACCCGAAGATGCGCTGATCGACGAAGTCGACCCGCAGCGGGCCGTGCACCGGATGCGCCAGCGCGAACCGAATGCGCGTGAGCGGAGCGGCCTCGGCCTGCGGCTCACGCAGCAACACTTGCCCGCTCATGCCGAGGTGGGCAACAAGGGCCTCGGCAGGGGCATCCCCCACCCGCTC
>JBBQKE010000072.1:0-7308 GCA_038326585.1 Actinomycetales bacterium
GTGACGGCCCTGCGCGATCGCTTCGAGCTGCCGGTGCACGTGCACACGCACGACACGGCCGGTGGGCAGTTGGCCACTCTGCTGGCGGCGTCACGCGCCGGTGCAGACGCGGTAGACGCCGCGAGCGCCCCGATGGCCGGCACGACGTCGCAGCCGTCGCTTTCGGCCCTCGTCGCCGCGCTCGAGCACACGGAGCGCGACACCGGCCTCGGCCTGCAACGCGTCGCCGACCTCGAGCCCTATTGGGAGGCCGTGCGACGGGCCTACGCTCCGTTCGAATCGGGGCTGGCGGGGCCGACCGGCCGCGTCTACACCCACGAGATTCCCGGCGGGCAGCTCTCGAACCTGCGTCAGCAGGCAATCGCGCTCGGACTCGGCGATCGCTTCGAGGTCATCGAAGACTGGTACGCCGCGGCCAACCGCATGCTGGGTCGTCCCACGAAAGTGACGCCGTCGTCGAAGGTCGTCGGTGACCTCGCGCTGCAGATGGCCGCGGCGGGTGCGGACCCGGCCGACTTCGAAGAGAATCCGCAGAACTACGACATTCCCGACTCGGTGATCGGGTTCATGGCGGGCGAGTTGGGCGATCTGCCCGGCGGATGGCCGGAGCCGTTCCGCACCAAGGTGCTCGCGGGGCGCACGGTGAAGATCGGCACGACGCCACTGACCGATGAGCAGCGTGAGAAGCTCGCGGGCAGCACGGACGACCGTCGCCTCACTCTGAACCAGTTGCTGTTCCCGCAGCCGACACAGCAGTTCTTGCAGGTTCGCGAGCAGTACGGCGACCTGTCGGTTCTCACGACCCCCGACTACCTCTACGGGTTGCGAACCGGTGTCGAGCACACGATCGAGATTGAGCGGGGTGTGAGCTTGCTCGTGAGCCTCGAGGCGATTGGCGAGCCCGATGAGAAGGGCATGCGCAACGTGATGGCCACGCTCAACGGCCAGCTGCGGCCGATCACCGTGCGCGACCAGTCGATCGCCGTCGACAGCGTGAGCGCTGAGAAGGCAGATGCGGCTCAGCCCGGGCAGATCGCCGCGCCCTTCATGGGTGTGGTGACCCTGCAGGTCGCCGAGGGTGACCGCATCGAGGCAGGACAAGCAGTCGCGACGATTGAAGCCATGAAGATGGAGGCGGCGATCACCTCTCCCGTCGCGGGCACCGTGCGCCGACGTGCGATTCCTGAGACCCAGCAGGTCGAGGCAGGCGACCTGCTCGTGGTCATCGACTGAGCCAGCATCGAGTGAAGCTAGACTGAGCAGTCGTCTTGATCTCAGGGAGTTTTTACCGTGGCTGTGAAACGTGGCAAGCCGTCGACCGACGAGTCCGCACCCGCGCCCTCGGTCGACGACGGTCTCGAACCGATCTCTGACGGGGGGCTCGCCTCGGCGATTCCGGCGAACCTCACGATCGACGTCGAGCTTCCGGCCCGTGTGCACGAGCAGCCCGACGACGAAAAGGCCGTGGCCCTCGTCGATTCTGGCGTCGATCCCTCGATTGTCATTGCGTTGGAATCGACGACGACAGTCATCGAACTTGCGGGCGACGACCTCCACGCCGTGACGTCGCCAGTGACAGAGACTGACGAGTTCGACGAGGCGGACCCCGCCGTGTCGCCGTTGCCGCGCACTGCGGGCGTCTACACGCGTCGCCACATGCTCGACGGCGCCGATCAGGGCCCCGAGTCTGCGGCGATGCTCACGGCCGATCGGCTGATCGAGCATCGGCGCCGGTCACGCACGGCGCCAGAGGGTTGGTGGCCCGCTTTCGTCTACGCCGTGAGTTTCCATCTCGTCAACCTCGGAGACTCGCCCCGGGTTCGCGAGCGCAAAGAACTCAACGCCCGCATCGCGACCCCGTTCGAGGGCGGCGCGCGCTTCGTTCCGGTGTTGACCCGTAAGGGCGGGGTGGGTAAGACGACCATCACGACCTTGATGGGCATGGCTCTCGCGTCGGTACGGGATGACCGCGTGATCGCCATCGACGCCAACCCCGATCGCGGCACGCTCTCTGAGAGAGTCGCCCGTCAGACGCGCGCGACCGTGCGCGACGTCGTGAACCGGGCCCCGAGCATCCAGGGCTTCACCGACTTCACAACGCTCATTTCGCGTGATGCAACACGGCTCGACATTCTCGCCTCCGACACCGACCCGATGCTTTCCGAGGCTTTCGACGAAGACGACTACAACGTCGTGGCCGACCTCGCGGCTCGCTACTACTCGATCGTGCTCACCGATTGCGGCACGGGAATCGTGCACTCGGTCATGCGTGCGACGCTCCAGCGCGCCGACTCGATCGTGATCGTGTCGGGAGGCAGCGTCGATGAGGCACGACTCGCGTCTGAGACGTTGACCTGGCTCGAGGCGAACGGCTACGGCGAGCTCGTGCGCGAGGCCATCGTCGCGATCAACACGGCGACGCAGGGCACCAACCTCGTGAAGCTCGAAGAGATCGAGGCGCATTTCGTCTCACGCGTGCGCGAAGTCGTGCGCATTCCTTATGACGAGCACCTCGCGGCTGGGTCGGTCATTTCGTGGGACGAATTGCGTCCCCTCACGAGGCAGTCGGCGCGAGAGCTCGCTGCGTTGGTGGCCGAGAGCATGCCTGTGCGCCGAGGCGTCTGAGATCGATGGCCGTTCGACCGATCCGACTTTTCGGCGACCCTGTGCTGCGCAGCAAGGCAGATGAGATTGTGCGTTTCGACTCGTCGCTCGCGTCGCTCGTCACCGATCTGCTTGACACCGTCGCTGAACCGGGGCGAGCGGGTGTCGCTGCGCCGCAGATGGGCGTCTCGTTGCGTGCCTTCAGCTACAACATCGACGGCGTCGTCGGTTATGTGCTCAACCCGAAGCTCGTCGAGGTGCGCGGCGACCGCGAACCGGTCGACGAAGGCTGCCTGTCGGTGCCGGGCTTCGGATTCGCTCGATTGCGGCACCCCTGGGCGCGCGTCGTCGGGGTCGATCTCGAGCAGAACCTTGTGGAACTCAGCGGCGATGGTCTGATGGCGCAGGCATTGCAGCACGAGTGCGACCACCTCGATGGTGAGTTGTACATCGAGGGCCTAGAACCCGAGATCAAGCGCGAGGCCATGCGCGCGGTCCGCCAGGCAGAGTGGTTCGCGCGCGCCTGATCCCATGACGCGCGCGAAACGCGCGTGCTACTGCAGCGAGATGCCCTGGGTCTCGGGCGCGCCCGAATACATGCCCTCGATGACATCGGCGAAGTCCGCCGTGATGACGTGTCGCTTGATGCTCATCTTGGGCGTCAAGTGACCGCTCGACTCCGTGAACTCGGTCGCGAGAATCGTGAACTTGCGAATCGATTCGGCACGAGAGACCCGTGCGTTTGCCGCGTCGATGGCCCGTTGAACTTCAGCGATCACCTTCGGGTGCGCCGAAGCTTCGGTCAGTGACATCTGCGCGTCGAGTTCATTGTTGTTGAGCCAGACCGGCAGCATCTCGCTGTCGAGCGTCACGAGCGCCGCGATGAAGGGCTTCTGGTCGCCCACGACGACGACTTGACCCACGATCGGGTTCGAGCGAATCGGGTCTTCAAGGCCTGCCGGAGCCACATTCTTGCCGCCGGCGGTCACGATGATCTCTTTCTTGCGACCGGTGATCGTGAGGAAGCCGTCGTCATCGAGCGCACCAATGTCGCCGGTGCGGAACCATTCGCCGTCCATGACCTCTGCCGAGGCCTCGGGCTTCTTCCAGTACCCCGCGAAGACGTTGATGCCCTTGACCAAGATCTCGCCGTCGTCGGCGATCTTGACCCCGACGCCCGGCAGGGCCGGACCGGTGGTGCCGATCTTGAACTTGTCGACGAGGTTGATCGTGGCGGGGGCCGTGGTCTCGGTCAGGCCGTAGCCCTCGAGAATGCGAATGTCGAGACTGCGGAAAAAGTGTGCGAGACGCAGGCCCAGCGGAGCGGAGCCCGAGACGGCGTACTCGACGCGCCCACCCATTGCCGTCTTGAGCTTGCTGTAGACAAGACGGTCGAACAGCGCGAACTGCAGCTTGAGGCCGAGCGGAACCTTGCCGGCATCGAGCGCCTTCGAATGCTCGATGGCGATGTCGGCCGCCTTGCGGAAGATCTTGCCTTTGCCGCCGGCCTCGGCCTTCTGCTCGGCCGAGTTGTAGACCTTCTCGAACACGCGCGGTACGGCGAGCAGGAAGGTCGGCTTGAACGAACCGAGCGAGGCGAGCAGCTGCTTGGTGTCGGCCTGGTGGCCGATCTTGACGCCGCCGTGCACGCCCAGCACCGAGATGAAGCGCGCGAAGACGTGCGCGGTCGTGATGAACAGGAGTGTCGACGACTGCGGATTCACGATCTGACTCATCGAGGCGGCAGCGTTGCGACACAGCTCGACAAAGTTGGAGTGCGTCAAGATGCAGCCCTTGGGAACACCGGTGGAGCCCGAGGTGTAGATGAGTGTCGCGAGGTCGCTGCCCTTGGCCATCGTGCGACGGGTCTCGAGGTCGTCATCGCTCACGCTCTCGCCGCTCGAGGCGAGCTTCTCGAGGTCGCCCAGGTGCATCTGCCATACGTGTCCGATGTTCGGCAGATCACCGGCCACTTCGTCGTAGCGCGAGAAGTGATCAGCGGTCTCGACGATCATGTGGTGCGCCTCGGAATCATCGAGGATGTACTGCACTTGGCTCGGAGAACTGGTCTCGTAGATCGGTACGAGCACAGCGCCGGCGAACCACGCGGCGAAGTCGACCAGGGTCCACTCGTAGCGCGTCTTGCACATGAAGCCGATCTTGTCGCCGGGCTTGACGCCCGCCGCGATGAAGCCTTTGGCCAGTGCCGTCACCTGCCGATGGAATTCAGCCGTCGTCAGGTCGGTCCATCCACCATCGGCAGTCGGCAGGGAGAAGAGCGCATTGTTGGGCGTCAAGCGAACCCGGTCGACAAGAAGATCACTGGCGTTAGCGTCGGGGTCGGGCGTGACGACCGCCGGGACGAAGAATTCTTTCACGGCATCTCCTTTGGTACCGAATGGTGCAGATGGATGCCCTCACTCTAGTGCGGCCATTCGAGTACCCGCGGGGGCGCACGCTCTCACTAGACTCTTCGCTCGTGCACTCCATCGGAATCGACATCGGCGGAACGAAGATCGCTGGCGCGCTCGTGAGCGACGCCGGCGAGATCGTCGCCGAACTGCGCGAACCGACCCCTGCCGGCGACCCTGCCGCCATCACCGACCTTGTCGTCTCCATGATCGAACGACTGCGCGACGGCCATGATGTCATCGCGGCCGGCGTCGCGGCCGCTGGCTTCATCGATGCTGATCAGTCGACCGTCTACTACGCGCCGAACATCGCCTGGCGCCACGAGCCGTTCCGCGAAAGGCTGCGCGAACGCCTCGACCTCGACGTGACGATCGATAATGACGCGAACGCTGCGGGGTGGGCCGAGTTCCGTTTCGGCGCTGCGCGCGATGTGCATGACATGACGATGCTGACGATCGGTACGGGGGTCGGCGGCGCAATCGTCACCGCCGACCGACTCATGCGCGGGGGGTTCGGCACGGCGGGCGAGCTCGGGCATCTGCGCGTCGTTCCCGACGGCTTGCCGTGCGGCTGCGGAGCTCGAGGCTGCATCGAGCAATACGGCTCGGGCCGTGCTCTGCTGCGCATGGCGAATGAAATTGCCGATGCGGGTGGCATCGGGCTGCGTCTCGCGGCGGAGCGCGAACGCGCCGACGGCCTCACGGGTGACATCGTTGCGCTCTTGCTCGTCGACGGTGATCCCGGTGCGTGCCACGCTCTGCGTCAGCTCGGCATGTGGCTCGGTCAGGCGTGCGCGAGCCTGAGTGCCGTGCTCGATCCCGAGCTGTTCGTCTTCGGTGGGGGAGTGTCGATCGCGGGAGACCTATTACTCGACCCCGTGCGTGAGTCGTATCTCGCGCACTTGCCAGCACGCGGCTACCACCCAGAACCCCGGTTCGTCGTGGCCGAACTCGTCAACGACGCGGGCGTCGTGGGCGCGGCCGACCTGGCGCGCATCCATGCAACCGGCGAGCCGACGACGACGTCGTGAACGTTCACCTCACCTCGGTGAGGCGCTCGTGGGCAGACTAGGCTGAAGCCCGGCCACGAGAGAGGAGCGACGATGTTCTACTGGCTCATGAAGAACCTCGTGATCGGTCCGATCTTGCTGACCGCCTTCCGACCGTGGGTTCGCGGGATCGAGAACGTACCCCGCACCGGAGCAGTGATTCTCGCGAGCAACCACCTCTCGTTCACCGACTCGGTCTTCTTGCCGCTCGTGCTCGACCGTCGCGTCGTGTTCCTTGCGAAGAGCGACTACTTCACGGGTCGCGGGTTCAAGGGCTGGCTCATCAAGATGTTCTTCGAAGCGAGCGGGCAGCTGCCCATCGACCGCTCGGGGGGCAAGGCCAGCGAGGCTTCACTCAACACCGGGTTGCGCGTGCTCTCTGAGGGCTACGCGCTCGGCATCTACCCCGAAGGAACCCGCAGCCCCGATGGAGTGATGTACCGCGGTCGCACGGGTGTTGCCCGCATGATTCTCGAGTCGGGCGCCCCGGTGGTGCCCGTCGCCATGATCGACACCGAGAAAGTCATGCCGATCGGCACGAAAATTCCGAAGGTCGTGCGGCCGGGCGTGATCTTCGGCGAACCACTTGACTTCACGCGATTCCAGGGTCTCGAGGGCGACCGCTTCGTCCTGCGATCGATCACTGACGAGATCATGTACGAGCTCGGACGGCTGAGCGGTCAGGAATACCTCGACGTGTATGCGACCACGGTCAAGGACAAGCGGCCCGCGAACGCCCGGTAGGCTGGAAAGTCGGGCACGGTCGTGCCGAATATCCCCGCTCATCGCCGCAAAGCCCATCGCCCCTAAGGACGTCAAGAAGTGGTCGACCCCTTCGAAACAGTTGTGAACGCTGACCCCGCCGTGATCGCCGGTCTCGATCACTGGCGCACTCTTCCGATCAAGCAACAACCTGCTTGGCCCGACGCGACGGAGGCCGCGGCCGCCGCCGCAGAGTTGTCGACCATGCCGCCTCTCGTCTTCGCAGGCGAGGTCGACATGCTGCGCGACCGACTCGCCCGGGCTGCTCGGGGCGACGCGTTCCTGCTGCAGGGGGGCGACTGCGCCGAGACCTTCGCCGGCGCCACAGCCGACCAGATTCGCAACCGGGTCAAGACCAGTCTGCAGATGGCGGTCGTGCTCACGTACGGCGCGTCCATGCCCGTCATCAAGATGGGCCGTATGGCGGGGCAGTTCGCCAAGCCTCGCTCGAGCGACACCGAGACTCGCGGCGACATCACGCT
>JBBQKE010000073.1:0-7305 GCA_038326585.1 Actinomycetales bacterium
TGACGCGGCGCTCGCCACCGTGCTCGACCACCTTGACGTGCACGAAGACGCTCAGCTGCAGTACCTGCGAGCTGAGCTCTCGCGACTTCCGGGCTGGACCGCCTATGTGCGGTGGCGTGCCATGACGACCGCTGAGGTCGATGTGATTGACCTCCTCGCCGTGAGGGTCTGTCTGACGTGGGCTCTCGGCCTCGCAGCGGCAGTTGTGTCGCGGCCATCACCCGACTCGGCCGCGCTCGAACGCAGCCTCGTGTGGCAGGAAGCGTTCGAGGCAGCGGCTCACCGTCGCGTATTGCAGCAACTGCGGCGGCCCAGCACCGCGCGCACGCCGCGGGCAGCGGCGCATCTGGTGTTCTGCATCGACCCCCGTAGCGAAGGAATACGGCGCCACTTGGAGGGTCAGGGCGCCTACGCAACGTCGGGCTTTGCCGGGTTCTTTGGCATCGCAGCCCTCGTCGAGCCGCTCGCGGCGAGCGAGCCGTCGGCCGCCTGCCCCGTGTTGCTGACCCCTCGCTATCTCGTCGCTGAGCGTCCGTTGCCGAGTGCCTGGCCGTCGGCCGCGCGCTTTGTGAGCACCCAGTCGATTGGGCGCGCCCTGCGTGCCGGTCTGAAGGCGCCCGACTCTCTCGCTGGTGCTCCACTCGGCTGGGCGGAGGCAACAGGATGGGTGCTTGGCCCTATCGCGGCTGCCCGCAGCGTGCTCGCCGGCCGCACCGCACGTCGGGGCCGGCCCGATGACCCTGCCTCTGCTGTGCCGACATTGTTCGACATCGACACGGCGCTCACGATGGGCGACCAGCTCGACACAGCTGACGTGATTCTGCGCACGATGGGCATGGTCGAAAACTTCGCCCCCATTGTGGCGTTCATCGGGCACGGCACCTCTACGACGAACAACGCGTTTCGCACCGCGCTTGACTGCGGCGCGTGCGGCGGGCACCGAGGTGCCCCGAATGCGCGCATCGCCGCCGCACTGCTCAACAGCGTGTCGGTGCGGGCCGGGCTTGCCGAGCGCGGCATCAGCATTCCCGATGACACCCTGTTTATCGCCGGAGAGCACGACACCGCGACCGACGCACTCACCATCGCCGACCTGAATCGGGTGCGGGTAGACCACCGCTCTGCGGTAAACAATCTTGTCGCCAACGCGGCACGTGCGGGCCGTGGGCTCGCCGCGGAGCGCGCGCGAGCTTCCGGGTGCGTCGTCGACCGCGAGCCAGTCGGTGGCTCGGCGCTCTCGCGACTGGGCGCAGGTTTACCCCGAATGGGGTCTCGCTCGCAACGCGGCACTGATCATCGGCCCTCGGTCGATGTCGGTCGACGCCGACCTTGAACGACGCGTGTTCTTGCACTCCTATGAGCCCGACCACGACCCCGACGGCGCGGCGCTCGAGACGATTCTCACGGCGCCGCTCGTCGTGGCGCACTGGATCAACGCGCAGTACTACTTCTCGTCTGTCGACCCTGACGTGTTCGGGGCCGGCTCGAAGACCGTGCACAACCTCGTGGGCGGAGCCGGCGTGCTGACGGGCCCGTCGGGCGATCTGCGCCTCGGGTTGCCGTGGCAGTCGGTCGCAACCCGCGAGGGCCTGCACCACGAGCCGGTGCGATTGTTGGTGGTGGTGGATGCTCCGCGCGAGCGAATAGAGCGCATTGTCGAGCGCGCCGACGTGGTGAAAGACCTCGTGCACGGTGAATGGGTCATTCTAGTTCGACCGGGGCAGAACCCCGCAGAGTGGGAGCGGTGCACGGTGGCCGGTTGGCAGCCGTGGATGAGTGGGCCGAGTGCGGGCGCACTCACGCCAGGAACAGTAAAAAAGGAGGCGGCATGAGCCGCGAATCATTGACCAAGATGACCAAAATCGAGGTCGTTGCACGCACTGCCGATGCTGATACCGTGCGGCGCCAAATCGTCGCGGCCGGTGCCACTGGCTACACCAGCCTGCCCGCGGTTACTGGCCTTGGGCACAACGGCGCTCACGAAGGGCGTCAGCTGTTCAACGATCGCGATGCTCTCACCCTGATCATCACGGTAGTGCCCGATGATAACGCCGACGAGTTGATCGACGGGTTGCGCACGCTACTGGAACTGACGGCCGGGGTGATGTTCGTGTCTGACACCTACGTCAGCCGCCCGAACTACTTTCGCTGATCGGGGGGCCAGTTACAGGCCGGGCGACGTCATGGTGAGCACGTCGAGCGCGATGTCGAGCTGCTCGAGAGTCACCTCACCGCGTTCGACGAAGCCGAGGTCGATGACCGACTCGCGAATCGTGAGCCCTTTCGCCACCGAGTGCTTGGCGATTTTTGCTGCAGACTCGTAGCCAATCACGCGGTTGAGCGGAGTCACGATCGCGGGAGAGCTTTCGGCGAGTGACCGCGCGCGGTCGAGGTTCGCGGTGAGACCAGTGACGGTCTTGTCGGCGAGCACGCGGGTCGAGTTGGCGAGCAGGCGAATCGACTCAAGCAGCGAAGTGCCCATGACCGGAATAGCGACGTTGAGTTCGAACGATCCGGAAGCTCCCGCCCACGCGATCGTCGCGTCGTTGCCAATGACCCTGGCGCACACCATGAGCACGGCCTCGGGAACAACCGGGTTGACCTTGCCGGGCATGATCGACGACCCGGGCTGCAGGTCGGGAATGTGCAGTTCGGCGAGGCCCGTGTTGGGGCCTGAACCCATCCAGCGAATGTCGTTGCAAATCTTGGTGAGCGAGACCGCGAGCACGCGCAACGCTCCGGAGGCTTCGACGAGCCCGTCGCGAGCACCCTGAGCCTCAAAGTGGTCGAGCGCTTCGGTGATAGGCAGACCCGTCGACGAGGCGAGCTCGGCAATGACTTTCTGCGAGAAGCCGAGAGGGGTGTTGATGCCCGTGCCCGTCGCGGTGCCGCCGAGCGGAACCTCGGCCACGCGCTCGATGGTCGAGCGCACTCGCGCGACACCGAGCCGAACCTGCCGCGCGTACCCCGCGAACTCTTGCCCGAGGGTTACGGGCGTCGCATCCATGAGGTGCGTGCGGCCGGCCTTGACCGCGGTCTTCCAAAGCTCGGCCTTGACCTCGAGTGCTTCGGCAAGGTGCTCGAGCGCGGGAATCAGGTCTCGCAGCAGGGCCGAGGTGACAGCGAGGTGTACCGAGGTCGGAAAAACATCATTCGATGACTGCGACGCGTTGACGTGGTCATTCGGGTGCACGGCCAGTGCTTCGGTCGAGGCGAGGGTCGCCAGCACCTCGTTCATGTTCATATTCGAGCTGGTGCCTGAGCCGGTCTGGTACGTGTCGACGGGAAACTGGTCGTGGTACTGGCCCGCGATGATCTGGTCGGCAGCGCCGACGATGGCGTGCGCGAGCGGGGCATCCAGAATGCCGAGGTCGGCGTTGACGATCGCTGCCGCGCGCTTGATCTGCGCGAGGGCGATGATCTGCCCGCTCTCGAGACCCGAGCCCGAAATCGGAAAGTTCTCGACGGCCCGCTGCGTCTGCGCGCGGTAGAGGGCGCTGCGCGGAACCCGCACCTCACCCATCGTGTCGTGCTCAATGCGGTAGTCGGAGTCGGTCGTCTCGCTCACAGCGGTGTGGTCCTTCTGATCGGGGGTGGTGCAGTGCGATGAGTGCCAGGGTCAGAGCTGACCCAGCACAACGTCAGGCACGACGCGGCCTTCGAGCAGCCGGTAGTTTGCTCCGACGATTCCCAGCGTACCGGCGGCGACCGCGTCGCTGATCAGCTCACTCGAGGCGAGCAAGGCGCCGACGGTGTCGCGCAGATGTTGACGGCCGACCTCGTATGCGTCAAGGGCCTCGATCGTTGTCTGACCGGCCGCGAGCCGCACCCGATTCACTGCGGGAGTGATCTGGTCGACAATGCCCTGAATGTGCACGGGTAGGGGCCGAGCGTTGGGCGAGTCAGCGTCGATCGCGGCTTTGACTGCACCGCACTCGTCGTGCCCGAGCACGACGATGAGCGGCACCCCCAGCACCGCGACGGCATACTCGAGCGACCCGATCACGCTGTCGCTGATCACCTGACCGGCATTGCGCACCACGAAGAGATCGCCGAGCCCCTTGTCGAAGATGATCTCGGCGGCGAGCCGAGAGTCGCTGCACCCGAACAGAGCGGCGCGCGGCGCCTGTGATGCGGCGAGCTCGCCGCGACGGTCGACGTCTTGCCGGGGATGCTGGGGCTCGCCAGAGACAAAGCGCTCATTGCCGCGCAGCATTTCGTTCCAGACCTTCTCGGGCTGGGGTCTCTCGACGGTCATCTCGCTCCTGCCGGTTGGCGCACAGCGGCCAGGCTTAAGGGTTCAGCCGAGATATGAGCGTAGCCCTCTCAGTCGGCTGGGGTGGGCAGGTCTGCGGCGACAGCCGTTGCGAGCAGCGCGAACGCATCGTCGGTCGCTGTGCCATAGAGCACGACCGTGCTCTCTTCCGTCTCGGTGACGAGGGCGTACTCGCGCAGCCCGACACCATCGGTGCTACGGCGGTCGAACTGCTGCCAGGTCACCCCGGCGATCACGAGGGTGTCACCCTCACCACCCGTGAGCAGCGTGTTGCGCAACCACGTTGGATTCGCGTCGAAGCCTTGCACGAGCCTGATGAACGTGTCGTCGTCTGTGATGAAGCCGATGGTCCACTCAGCGACGCCACCCGACCCGGCGAGTTCAGCGCGGTTCGCGAACCAGGTGGGCGGCACGACGGGGGCCACCACGGTGGTGCCGAGACTCTGCTCAGCCTCGGCGGCTGCGGCGAGATGATCGATGACGAGCGGTGCCGGCGCGGGTCGCACGACGACGAGCACGAGAAACAGCACGATGCCGAGTGATGCGGCGATCGAGAGCACGAGGTTCTTCGTGGTCTGGTTCGAGCGCCGTCGGCGCCGGGCCTCGGCGACGCGAGCGGCCTTTTCGTCGGGGGTCTCGGGTCTGCCGAGCTCGGCGACGACGCGGGTCTCATCGGTCACGGTGCTAGCCCTCGACCGCGGCGCGAGCGGCGTCGAGCCGCTGCTTTGCACCGATCAGCCACTCTTCGCAGCGTCGGGCCAACGCTTCGCCGCGCTCCCACAGCGCGATCGACTGCTCGAGGGTC
The DNA here is from genome assembly GCA_038326585.1 of Actinomycetales bacterium. Classification (GTDB taxonomy): domain Bacteria; phylum Actinomycetota; class Actinomycetes; order Actinomycetales; family Microbacteriaceae; genus Microcella. The sequence continues at coordinate 5,082 of JBBQKE010000073.1, forward strand.
GCGCCGCCCTGCTCGAGTTCGGTAACGACCTGCACGAGCTCATCGCGCGCCTGCTCGTAGCTGAGGCTGTCGGTGTCGAGCGCGGCCGCACTGCTCTTCGCGGTGCCGTCAGCAGAGTTGTTCGGGGTCACGGTAGCCATGCTAAGCGGGCCTTTCTGCGCTGTCGGTGGGAGCCTTCTCAACCGTCGTCACGATGCGCCCATCCGCGAACGTGAGTCGCACTCGCGAGCCGACGACGGCAGCCGCGGCGGATCGCAGCACGGCGCCGTCGTCTGTTTGGGCGATGGCGTAGCCGCGATCGAGAGTGCGCTGGGGGGAGAGCGCGCGCAACTGAGTGCGCCGTTCGTCGAGGTCGATGCCCGCGCGCTCGAGCAGGCGATGCGTCAGCTCGACTCCGCGCGCGACGGCCCGCGTGAGCTCGTCGGCTCTCGTGTCGACGATCCAGGCGGAGTCAGCGAGCACGGGTCGCGATCGAATCGCGGCGATGCGGTCGACCTCAGTGCCGATCGTGGTGGTGACCCGCGACAGCATGCGAGACCGCGCCTGCTGCACGCGCGAGAGCTCTTCACCGACATCAGGCACGACGCGTTTCGCGGCATCGGTCGGAGTGGACGCCCGCAGATCGGCGACCTCGTCGAGCAGCGGCCGGTCGTTTTCGTGGCCGATCGCACTCACGATGGGCGTCGCGCAGGCCGCGGCCGCGCGCACGAGGCTCTCGTCGCTGAACGGCAGCAGATTCTGAAAGTCGCCGCCTCCGCGCGCCACGATGATGACATCGACCTCGGGGTCGGCATCGAGCTGACGGATGGCCGCGGTGACGTCGGAGACCGCCCTGTCGCCCTGCACCGCGGCGTGCACGACCCGAAAGCGCACCGAGGGCCATCGCAGCTGGGCGTTGCGCAGCACGTCTTTCTCGGCGTCGCTGTCTTTGCCCGTCACGAGCCCGATGCACTGCGGCAGAAACGGCAGCTTCTGCTTGCGCTCGACGGCGAACAGCCCTTCGGCCGCGAGCGTGGCGCGCAGTCGCTCGAGGCGCTCGAGAAGGTCGCCGAGCCCGACGCGTCGCATGCTCGACACCTGCATCGTCAAGGTGCCGCCTTTGACCCACCAATTGGCCTTCACGAGGGCGGTGACGCGGTCGCCCTGACCCAGCCCTTCAGGAAGCGTCGCGCGCACGGACGACCAGATGACGAACGAGACGGTCGCATCCATCGAGACGTCTTTGAGCTTGCCGTAGATGTTGCCGCCCGAGACGCCCCACTGCGCGATCTCGCCGTCGACCCAGACCTGACCCAGCCGATCGATGTAGTCCTTGAGCTTGGCCGAGAGTTGACCCACGGGCCACGGCGCATCGGCACTAGAGGGTGCAGCGCCGACTGAGTCGTCAGCCATGAGCCCCTCCTTGCGTCGATCGGCAGTGTTCGCCAGGGTAGTCGAGACAACCGACTGCCCGATCGTTCGGAGACGCATGAGCACGCCCACCCCGCTCGTCATCGACTCGCTGACCAAGGTCTACGGCGAGGTGACGGCGTTGCGCGATGTGTCATTCACCGCTGCGCCCGGCCGCGTCACGGGCTTTCTGGGCCCGAACGGCGCCGGCAAGACCTCGACATTGCGCATTCTGCTGGGGCTCAACCGGCCGACAGCGGGTTCGGCCCTGATCGATGGCGAGCGCTATCGCGACCTCGATCGTCCTGCTCATCGTGTCGGTGGCTCGCTCTCGTCCGACATCTTTCATCCGGGGCGCAGCGGCCGGGCGCACCTCGCGTCGTTCGCGCTCGCGGCGGGCATCGACCGCTCCCGCGTCGACGCCGTGCTCGAGCAGGTCGGTCTCACCGCCGCCGCCCGCCGCGCGGTCGGCGGTTACTCGCTCGGCATGCGGCAGCGGCTCGGCCTCGCGAGCGCACTGCTCGGTGACCCTGCGGCTCTCGTGCTCGACGAGCCGATCAACGGGCTCGACCCCGACGGCATCCGCTGGATGCGATCGCTGCTGCGCTCGCTCGCCGCTGAAGGCCGCACCGTGCTGCTCTCGTCGCACGTGCTGAGCGAAGTGCAGCAGACGGTCGACGATGTCGTGGTCATCCGTCACGGCCGCATCGTCTTCGACGGCACTCTCGAGGCTCTCGAATCAGGCACGGCGCGCGTGCGCGTCGACGCGGCCGATCGGGCGACGCTCGCGGATGCTCTCACGAGGGCCGGCGCCACTGTCGAGCCCGGCACCGCG
>JBBQKE010000074.1:0-7301 GCA_038326585.1 Actinomycetales bacterium
GCCGCCCATCACCCCCACCCCCCCCACACCCGCGCCCTCACGACGCTCGGTCGACGCGCCAGCCCCACCCCAGCCGTCGCACTCGCTGCCTTTCTGTATTCTGACTCCTGCGAGATCTACACCGACGTCGACGGCGTCTTCACCGCAGACCCGCGCGTCGTCAAGACCGCGCGCAAGCTCGACCAGGTGACGACCGAAGAGATGCTCGAGCTGGCGGCCGCCGGTGCGAAGGTGCTGCACATTCGCGCTGTCGAGTTCGCGCGCCGCCACGGAGTCACCCTGCACGTGCGGTCATCGTTCTCGCCCTCGGAGGGCACCTGGGTCGTCACCCCGAAAGAGGGAGAAGTCATGGAAGAGCCGATCATCACCGGAGTCGCCGGCGATCTCAGCGAGGCGAAGATCACGGTGGTCGGGGTTCCCGACACCCCCGGCATGGCCGCCGATATCTTCACCGTGGTCGCCGAGACGGGCGCGAACATCGACATGATCGTGCAGAACGTCTCGGCCGCGGCGACGAGTCGCACCGACATCAGCTTCACGCTGCCGAAGAGCGACGGCGAGAAGGTGCTCACGGCGTTGCGTGCTGCCCAGCCGGTGCTCGGCTTCGAGTCGCTTGCCTTCGATGACCAGATCGGCAAGCTGTCGGTCATCGGCGGGGGCATGCGCACGAGCGCGGGCGTCTCGGCGCAGCTGTTCACGGCGCTCAAAGACGCCTCGATCAACATGGAGATGATCAGCACGTCTGAGATTCGCATCTCGGTCGTCATTCGTGCTGACGTGCTCAACCACGCCCTGCAAATCGTGCACACTGCTTTCGGTCTTGACGGCGATGCCGAAGCGGTCGTCTACGCCGGAACCGGCCGCTAGCCGCCGCCCCGCCTGCCCCGCCTCGCCCAGCCCGGCCAGCAGCCGCCGCGCGCGCAAGAGCACCACGCTCCCGCCCCGCGCGCACCCGTCAGGCAGTGAGCGCGTCGAGCAGCGCCCGACTCGACGTCGGCATGTCTATCGCGTCGCTGGGCACCCCGGCCCCCATCTCCGCCGGCGAGCCCGGCGTCACCCCTGGCGGCCAGAGCAGATAGTGCGGCCCAGCCCGAGTGATCTGCCAGTCGTTGTTGTGCACGAGTAAGTGGTGATGTCTGCAGAGTAGAAGGCCGTCGGCGACGTCGGTGCGCCCGCCGTCGCGCTGCCAGTGCTCGATGTGATGCGCTTCGCACCAGGACGGCGGACGCTCGCACCCCGGCCACCGGCACCCTGCGTCTCGGGCGGCGAGGGCGACGCGCTGCGCCCGACTGAACAGCCGGCGCTCACGCCCCAGGTTTAGCGGCTGCCCGTCGTCATCGACGGTGATGGTGACCGTGCCAGCCGCGCACGCTTGCCGTTCAACCGTGGCGACCGACACCGCCTCAGAGTGCCCCTCGAGCCATCCGGCACCGCCGCGTTGGGCGAGCGTGTGGGCTGCGACGAGCATCCGCACCCCGATCGGACCGTCGCCCAGCAACTGAGAGTGGTCGGCGGCAGCACCCTGCCGCAGAAGTTCGGTAAAGACGTCGCTCGCGAGCTGTTCGGTGGTGCGCGCGTCGTCGAGCACAGCCTGCGCCCGCCCGCTCTCATCGTCGGCGATAAAACTGGGCCCCCCGCGCCGCGGCGACGTGATGCGGTCGTAGACCTCACTCACGACGGCGAACGCCTCGGGGTCGAGCACCCAGTGCGCGAACCCCATGCCATCGGCCCGCCGCCCGATGCGCAGCGATCGCCGGTCGCGCCGCGCTTCTTCGCGGCCCTGGATGCCCTCAGCATCAATCTCGTCGCGCACAGCTCGCGCTTCTCGAGCGACCCTGTCGGCGTCGAGGCCGTCGACGCGGGCGATGAGCTTCTCGGCGGCACCCTCAAGAGTGGATGCGCTCACCACCTCATCGGCCACCCCCAGCCCTGTGGTGATCGCGTCGGCGATGGCCACGCTGACGCGGCCATCGAGCACGGCTGTGCCGAGCGCTGAGGGCGTGTCGGCGCCGGCGGCGCTACCGACGCGCACGGCCGCGCGAGCGTCGGCGACCCGCGTTCCCGTGGTGACCCGCACAAGCTCGTCGGGGGTGCGGTGCCCGGTGCGTTGTGCGAGGCCCGAGTGCCCGAGTTCGGGCGCCGAGCGTCGCGCGATCTCGCCGGCGAGCAGGGAGACGTGCAACTGGGCGAGGCGCACCTCGTCAGCCGCGAGCCGAGTGAGGTCGAGCAACTCGGAGTCGTCTAGCGCCCGCACGAGGTCAAGTTCGCGGGGTACGGCAGCGAGGGCATCCACCGCAGCACGCACCGCCTGCGCGAGAACCGCGCCGCCGCCCGCCCGATCTGTCATGTATCGAACATATGTTCGACCACTGACATTCGAGAGCGGGTGGGGTCGGCCGGGGAGGGGGCATTGAGATCAGTGGGCTGTGGACGACATGACGTCGGGAGGGGTGAAGTGCCTGGGCAAGGAGCCGGCGGCGCAACCCGGCAACAACGGCACCAGGCGCCCTGTGGAGGAACCACCGCGCTCCCCGAGGAGCCCCCACCCCAACCCCCGACTACGATTAGCCCTTATGACCTCTCACCCCGTGCACCTCGGCGTCGTCGGCGCCACCGGCCAGGTCGGCGCCGTGGTTCGGCAGCTGCTCGTTGATCGCGGCTTCGCGCTCGCGAGCATCCGTTTCTTCGCCAGCGCCCGCAGCGCCGGGACGACAATCGACTTCGACGGCACCCCCATCACGGTCGAAGACGCGAGCACCGCCGACCCCACCGGCCTCGACATCGCGATCTTCAGCGCCGGTGCCACCACGAGCAAGGCGCAGGCTCCGCGTTTCGCCGCGGCTGGGGTCACGGTCATCGACAACTCAAGCGGCTGGCGCATGGACCCGGAGGTGCCCCTCGTGGTCGCCGAGGTCAACCCGCACGCGCTCGCCGACCCGCCCAAGGGCATCATCGCGAACCCCAACTGCACGACCATGGCCGCCATGCCCGTGCTCAAAGTGCTCGATGCCGAAGCCGGGCTGCGACGCCTCATCGTCAGCACCTACCAAGCCGTCTCGGGCGCGGGTCTGGCCGGGGGCGAAGAGCTGCTCGACCAGGCGAACGCTGTGATCGTGCAAGACGCGATCGGCCTGGTGCACGACGGAGCCGCGGTCGAGTTTCCTCCGGCCGTGACGTTTCCGCAGACCATCGCCTTCAACGTGATCCCGCAGGCGGGAAACTTCGTCGACGATGGCCTGGGTGAGACCGATGAAGAGAAGAAGCTGCGCAACGAGAGCCGCAAGATTCTCGAGCTGCCCGACCTGCTGGTCAGCGGTCTCTGCGTTCGCGTGCCGGTCTTCACCGGTCACTCGCTCGCCATCAACGCCGAGTTCGAGCGGCCGATTAGCCCCGAGCGCGCTCGCGAACTGCTCGCTCACGCAGCGGGCGTGCAACTGGTGGATGTTCCCACCCCGCTCGCCGCAGCCGGGGCAGACCCCTCGCTGGTGGGTCGCATTCGCGCCGACGAGGGTGTTCCCGACGGCCGCGGACTCGCGTTCTTCATCAGCAACGACAATCTGCGCAAAGGCGCGGCACTCAACGCCGTGCAGCTCGCCGAGCTCGTCGCGGCGGCGCGCTAGCCCGCATGGCGCAGTCCACTCGCCCGCCGGTATCGAGCTACGCCGCCCTCGGTGACAGCTTCACCGAGGGAATGGGTGACGACCGACCCGATGGCACGCCGCGCGGCTGGGCCGACCTCGTGGCGGCGGCTCTCGCGCATGCGGCGGGCGGCACGATCGGCTATGCGAACCTCGCGATTCGCGGGCGCCTGCTCGCGCCCATCGTCGACACGCAAGTGCCGGCAGCCATCGCCCTTGCCCCGCAGCTGCTGAGCATCAACGGCGGCGGCAACGACATTCTGCGACCGCGCGTTTCGATCGACTCGGTCGCCGATCGCCTTGTCGCAGCGGCGATGCAGTCGCACGACGCGGGCATTCGCACGATGGTTGTCAGCGGCGGCAACCCGACGCGGCACATTCCGCTCGGCGCGCGCTTCGAGCGCCGAGGTGATGCACTCGCCGACGCCGTGCGCGCGCGACTCGACGGCACCGACGTGCTCTATGTCGACAACTGGTTCGACCAGCGTCTGCCCGACTTGCAGTACTGGTCGATCGACCGACTGCACTTGAACGCGCACGGGCACGCGATTGCCGCGAGCAATGTGCTCGCCGCGCTCGAAGTGCCCATCGCCGGTGCTGGTGCGGCGCCCGATGCCGACGACGAGCTCGTGCGCCCCCGCACCGCCGAATACTGGCGCCAGTACGTGTTGCCTTGGATCGGCCGCCGCCTCACCGGCCGCTCGTCGGGCGACCACCGCGAGCCGAAACGACCCCGCCTCGACCCCGTCGGCCTGGCCGACCTCTGATGCCGACCTCGGGCCACTCTTCAGCGCGCTCGCTCCGAAGAGAGAGCATGGTCTCTCGCCGCAGTCTGCTCACCGCCGCCGCTCTCGCACTCAGCGCGGTGCTCGTCGGTTGCGCATCCGCCTCTCCGCCGATCGGGCCGTCGTCGACTCTGCCGGCCGATGCGCCGCTCATCGCCTTCTATGGTGACTCGTATACGCGCGGCACGGGCGGCACCGACCCGAGCGTGCGCTGGTCGACCCGCATTGCTGAGAGCCGCGGCTGGCGCGAGTTCAACCCGAGCGTCAACGGGCTGGGCTTCATCAACAACCGCTCGCTCTTCGGCGAGGGCGACCTGCCGTCGATGATCATCGAGCAGCAGCCCGACATCATCATGGTGACGATGGGCCTCAACGACAACTTCTCGTACTCCTTCGCGGCCGCCGCGATCGAGGCGCAGATCACGACCGATCTGCAGCGGTTGCGCGACGGGGTTCCGGATGCCCGCATCATCGTCGTCGAACCCTTCTGGTACACGGCCGAGCGGCCAGAGTCGGTCGACATCATCATCGACTGGGTGCGCGACGCGGCGGCTGACATCGGCGCTGACTACATCCCAGGTGCGTCGACCTGGATCGCTGGCCGCGACGGCGAAATGGCTGCCGACGGCCTGCATCCGAACGATGACGGCTACGCGTTGATGACCCGCCACATGGACGCGGCGCTGCTCGAATGGGGGCTGTGACTCGTCGCGTCAGCGGTCGGGCGAGAGCGCGGCAGCGATGATGATCAGCGCAGGTAGGGCGAAGAGCGTCGAGAGCAGCACCGCATCGCGAGCGACCGTGACATGCCGATCGAAGCGGTGCGCCCAGGCATAGACGTGCTGGGCGCTCGGCAGCGCGGCGAGCACGACGACGGCGAAGAGCGCGTCGGGCTCGAGGCCGAAGACAAGACTGCCGACCGCCCACGCGATGACCGGCATGATCACCGTCTTGAGCAGGGTGGCGAGTGCGACGTCGCGGCGTCCACTGCCGGGAGCGAGCACCCGGGCGCCGTGCAGCGACATGCCGAAGAGCAGCAGCACGACGGGCACGGCTGCTCCGCCGATGAGGCGGAACGGCTCGAGCACCTGCTCGGGCACCGGAATCTGGAATGCTGCAATGAGCAGGCCGAGGGCCGAGGCAATGATGATCGGGTTGCGCACCGGTTGCAGCAGAATGCGCGACCACGAGGTCTTTCCGCTCGTGCTCGCGTCGAGTATGGCGAGCGCAATCGGCGCGAAGATCACGAGGTTCACGAGAATGACGGGGGCCGCGAGTGCCGCATTGCCCAGCACGTAGACGGCGATCGGCAAACCGATGTTGTTGGCGTTGACGTAGCCCGACGAGAGAGCGACGATCGTGGTCTCGGGCACCCCGCGCCGCCACACGAAGCGCGCCACGACGGTGGCGATGATGAAGCAGCTGACAGCGGCGATCATCGAGATCGGCACCAGGGCCGAGAAGAGCACCCCCGGCTCTGACTGGGCGAGCACGGTGAGCAGCAGCGCCGGTGTGAGCACGAAGTACGAGAGCCGCGACAGCACGTGGTCGGCCCGCTCGCCCAGCAGGCCGATGCGAGCGATCACCCATCCGACGATGATGATGACCGCGATAACCGCAAAGCCCGTGATGACACCGATCACGGCATCAGCCTGTCACTGCCGGAGGGATGTCACGAACGCACGACGTCAGACGGCAGGGCGACGATGAGCGAGCTCACGCTGCCGATGCGCTCGATGTCGATGGTCACGACGTCACCGTCGTTGAGCAGAATCGGGGGAGTGCGCACGTAGCCGACGCCCTCGGGGGTGCCCGTGACGATGATGTCGCCGGGGTGAAGCGTCATCGTGCGGCTCACGAGCGCGAGAACCTCGCCGAGCTCGAAGATCATGTTGCGCGTGTTGCCGTCTTGCATGGTCTCGCCGTTGACGATCGCGCGCACGCGCAGTCCGTCGCGCAGGTCGCCGACCTCGTCTGCTGTGACCACATCACCCATCGGGCCTGAGTCGTCGGCGTTCTTGCCCAGCGTCCACTGGGCGGTGAGCTTCTGAGCCCGTCGGGCAGAGAGGTCGTTGAAGGCGGCGTAGCCGAAGACCGCGGCACGCGCGGTGTCGGCGTCGGCGACCGAGATGGTCGCACCGACGACCGCCGCGATCTCGGCCTCCCAGTCGAGGCCCTTCTCGTCGACCGGCACCGCGACCGGGCTGCCGTCGGTGGTGAGCGACGCCGTCCAGCGCCCGAAGATCATGGGGTATTCGGGCGGATCGAACTTGCCTTCTGCCGCGTGTGCCCGGTAGTTGAGGCCGAGGCACAGAATGCGTGCGCCGTCAGGAACGGGATGCGCAAGCTCAGTGCCCTCGACCGGAATGCGGTCGGCCACCGTGGTAGAGCGTTCGAGGCCCGCGGCAGGGTCGGCCCAGAATGCGGCGACGGGGCCGAGGGGAATGAGCTGGTCGCCCTCGCGCACGGCCACGTGCCGCTCGCCCTCTTCAGTGATCATGCCGACGATGCGCACGCGAAAGCCTCCTGATCGAAGCGCACCGGTGGCGCTCGCGTAAACATTACAACGTTTCGTAGGTTTGTCTAGAAATCTTCGGCGTCGACTGTTAGCGTGCGGGCATGGTCACCGAGGCTCCCGGCACGCGTGCGCAAGCGCTCGCCGCGACGATCGAACATACGATCAGCGAGCAGGGCTTGCAGGCCGGTGACCCCATAGGCACCATCGAGAGCTGGCGGGCGAGCTCCGGGTTCGCGCGCGCGTCGGTGAGCGAGGCGCTTCGTCTGCTCGTCGATCGCGGGGTCGTCGAGATCAAGCCAGGGCGGGGCGGCGGCGTCTTCGTGGCGCGCACTGGGCCGGTCGTGCGTCTGCGCCACACCC
>JBBQKE010000075.1:0-7199 GCA_038326585.1 Actinomycetales bacterium
GTCTCGGCCGCGACGATCCGCAACGACATGGCGCTGCTCGAAGAAGAAGAGCTCATCGCCGCGCCGCACACCTCGTCGGGTCGCGTGCCGACCGACAAGGGCTACCGCGTGTTCGTCGATCAGTTCGCCGACCTCAAGCCGCTCAGTGCCGCGCAGCGACAGGCTATTCAGCAGTTTCTTGACCAGTCGGTCGATCTCGACGACGTCTTCGCACGCACGGTGCGGCTGCTGTCGCACCTCACGAACCAGGTGGCGCTGGTGCAATACCCCACGCTCGGCAACGCGCGCGTGCAGCACATCGAGCTCGTGCCCATGAGCGCCACTCGACTCATGACGGTCTTCATCACCGACGGCGGTCGCGTCGATCAGCGCATCATCGAGCTGCCGATCGAGGCCGACGAGGTGTTTGTCGGCGAACTGCGGGCCAAGCTCAACGCGACGCTGGCCGGTCGTGCGCTGGCCGATGTCACCGACGTTGCCGCATCCCTCAGTGAGCAGTTCGCCCCCGACCGCCGCCCGACCGTCTCTGTCATCGGCGAAGCGCTGCTGGGGCACGTGGATGCGCATCGCTCCGACCGACTGGTCATGGCGGGCGCGGCGAACCTGGTGCGCACCGAGGGCGACTTCGTCGGCAGCGTGTATCCCGTTCTCGAAGCACTCGAGGAGCAGGTCACCCTCTTGAAGCTCTTCAGCGAGATGCAGGTCGATGAGAAGGGCGTTTCGGCCCGCATCGGTCGTGAGAACGACGAAGCTTTGAAAGAGACCGCGGTCGTGACGAGCGACTATCGCATGGGTGGCGACAGCTCCGCCAAGCTGGGCGTGCTCGGGCCGACCCGCATGGACTATTCGAACAACATGGCAGCAGTGCGCGCCGTAGCCCGCTACGTCTCGCGTCTGCTCGGTGAGGAATAAGTGGCAGACCATTACGAGGTGCTCGGCTTGGACCGTCAAGCCAGTGCCGACGAGATCAAAAAGGCCTACCGCCGACTTGCTCGAGAACTACACCCCGACGTGAACCCGAGCTCTGACGCGGCCGAGCGGTTCAAGCAGGTGACGCACGCCTACGACGTGCTGAGCGACCCGCAGCAGAGGCAGCAGTACGACCTGGGCGGTTCGGGCGGTTTCGGCGGTGCGGGCAACTTCGGCGGCTTCGGCGACATCTTCGAGACCTTCTTCGGCGGCGGGCAGCAGCAGCGCGGCCCCCGCAGTCGGCGCGAGCGCGGTCAAGACGCCCTCGTGCGCGTCGAGGTCGAGCTCGACGAGATCATCTTCGGCACGACGCGCCAGCTCGAGGTCGACACCGCGATTCTGTGCTCGACCTGCGAAGGCTCGTGCTGCTCGCCCGGAACGAGCCCGCAGACCTGCGACATCTGCCGCGGTTCCGGCCAGATTCAGCGCACCGTGCGCAGCCTGCTCGGCAACGTCATGACCTCGAGCCCCTGTGGCAGCTGCCGCGGTTACGGCACCGTGATTCCCAGCCCATGCCCGACCTGTGCGGGTCAAGGGCGAGTGCGGGCCCGGCGGGCGATTCCCGTCGACATTCCTGCGGGTGTCGACACGGGTGTGCGCATCCAGCTGCCCGGGCAGGGCGAGGTCGGCCCCGCGGGCGGCCCGAACGGCGACCTCTTCCTCGAGATCAAGGTCGCGACGCACGAGACCTTCAGTCGCAGCGGCGACGAACTGCTCGCGACCGTCGAGGTGCAGATGGCCGACGCTATTCTCGGCACGACCGTGACGCTGCCCGCCCTTGACGGCGACGTGCCCGTCGAGATCAAGCCGGGCACGCAGAGCGCCGAGATCATCACGATCAAAGAGCGCGGCGTCACGCGCTTGCGCGGCTCGGGTCGCGGTGACCTGAAGATCGGCGTGCAGGTCGTGACACCGGCGAGGCTCAACAGCAAAGAGACCGAACTCATCCGCCAGTTCGCGTCGAGTCGACGCCCTGTGCCGCCGCAGTTCGCGACCTTTCAGCAGGGCATCTTCTCGAAGCTGCGCGACCGGTTCTTGAACCTCTAGCCGCACGATGGCGCACTTCTACCTCGACGACTCGCTCGCGGCGCAACTGCGCGAGGCAGGACGCGACGTCGGGGCGGTCGTGCGTCTTCGGGGTGCGGATGCCCGGCACGCTGTGACCGTCGCACGCGTGCGCCCCGGCGAACGCTTGCGGCTCGGCGATGGCGCGGGCCTCGTGGTGCTCGGCACCGTGTCGAGCGCGGATGCGGCCGAGGTCACCCTCGAGGTCGACCAGGTCGAGCGCACGCCGCGGCCCGCGCCGCGCATCCACCTCGTGCAGGCTCTCGCGAAGGGCGATCGCGACGAACTCGCTCTGCAGGCTGCGACCGAGCTCGGAGTCGATGGTGTCGTGCCCTGGCAGGCGGCGCGCAGCATCTCGCGCTGGGATGCCGCAAAGGCGGTCAAGGGCCGCGAGCGCTGGACGACGATCGCGCGCGAGGCGAGCAAGCAGTCGCTACGACCGTGGCTGCCGGAGGTTGAGCCTGTCGCCTCGACGAAGCAGCTCGTCGATCGTGCCGCGCAGGCGACCGTGCTCGTGCTCGACCCGCTCGGCGATGTTGCCTTGAGCTCGCTCACGTCGGCCGACCTCGGCGATCTCGACATCGTGCTCGTGGTCGGGCCTGAGGGCGGTATCGCCGACGAGGAGTTCGCGGCACTGAGCGCTGCGGGCGCTCGTCGCGTGCGGCTCGGCCCGACGGTGCTGCGCACCTCGACGGCGGGCCCGGCCGCGATCGCCGTGCTCTCTGCTGCGCTGGGCCGCTGGTGAGCACCCTGCCCGGCCACAGTCCCGCGCTCTAGACTGAGGCCATGAGCACCAGCGAACCGTCGATCACGGAGCCAACGATCTTCGCGCGCATCATCGCGCGCGAGATTCCGGCTGACATCGTGCACGAGACCGACACCGTGATCGCGTTTCGCGACATCGCGCCGAAGGCTCCTGTGCACCTGCTCGTCGTGCCCAAGACGCCGCGCTACCGCGATGTCGCCGAGCTCGCGGCGGGCGACCCCGCGCTGCTCGCCGACGTCGTCGAGACGGCGCACCAGCTCGCCAATGAGCACGCCGACGGGCAGTTTCGGCTCGTCTTCAACACCGGCGCGAATGCCGGGCAAACCGTCTTCCACGTGCACGCTCATGTGCTCGCGGGGGGCTTGACCGAAGGATCCCTTGCCCACTGACGATTCGGCGCGACCCGCGCCCGCCCGCGAGCAGCTCGAGGTCGACGGCATCGCCATGGTGCGGCTACTCGGGCCGCACGATCGCCTGCTCACGACACTCGAGAAGCAGTACCCGCTCGTCGACGTGCACGTGCGCGGCAACCAGATCACGCTCGAGGGCGACCCCGGGCAGGTCACCGCTGCCCGCACGCTCGTCGACGAGCTGCTCACCATGGTGCGCAGCGGCCACGACCTCGAGCCCGTCGAGGTGCAGAGCTCGGCGCGCATCATTGACGCCAAAGCGGGCAGCCCCGCCGAGGTGCTGAGCCAGGCCATTCTCACCAGCCGAGGCAAGAGCATCCGCCCCAAAACGCTCGGCCAGAAGGCCTACGTCGACGCGATCGACCTCAACACCATCGTGTTCGGCATCGGCCCGGCGGGCACGGGCAAGACCTATCTTGCGATGGCGAAGGCCGTGCAGTCGCTGCAGCGCAAAGAGGTCGACCGCATCATCTTGACCCGGCCCGCGGTCGAGGCCGGCGAACGGCTCGGCTTCTTGCCGGGCAGTCTCACCGACAAGATCGACCCGTATCTGCGACCGCTGTACGACGCGCTCAACGAGATGATGGACCCCGAACTGGTGCCGAAACTGCTGACGACGGGCGTCGTCGAGGTGGCTCCGCTCGCCTACATGCGCGGTCGCACGCTCAACAATGCGTTCATCGTGCTCGACGAGGCGCAGAACACCTCACCTGAGCAGATGAAGATGTTCTTAACCCGGCTGGGGTTCGGCTCAAAGATCGTCGTCACGGGTGACATCACCCAGATCGACCTTCCGGTCGGCGCGAGCGGGTTGCAGCTCGTGACTCGCGTGCTGGACGACATCGACGACATCCACTTCGCGCGCCTCACGAGCGACGACGTGGTGCGGCACAGTCTCGTTGGCCGCATCGTCGACGCCTACACGAAGTACGACGCCGAGAAGCAAGCGCTGCAGTACGCGCGCGAGAACGGGTTGCCCGACCCCGCGCCGGGCGCGAACCGCGCAGAGCGGCGCCAGGGCTTGTCGCGCGACCGGGCCACCCGGCGCCCGCGGCCCGGAGCGGGGGGCCGCTGATCATGGCCGTCGAGATCAACAACGAATCGGGCATCCCGGTCGACGAGGCGAGCCTGCAGCGGCTGGCACTGCACGCGTTCGACCACCTCAACGTGCACCGTGACGCCGAGCTCGCCATCGTGCTCGTCGACGAAGCCGCCATCGAGCAGCTGCACGTGCAGTGGATGGACGAACCAGGGCCCACCGACGTGCTGAGTTTTCCGATGGACGAACTGCGGCCCGGCAGTGATGACGAGCCGACTCCGCCCGGGCTGCTCGGCGACATCGTGCTGTGCCCCCAGGTTGCGACGGCGCAAGCAGAGACGGCGGGACACTCGGTGCACGATGAGCTGCTGCTGCTGACAACGCACGGCATTCTGCACTTGCTCGGTTTCGACCACGCTGAAGCGGATGAAGAGAAAGAGATGTTCGGCGTGCAGCGCGACATTCTTGTCGGGTTCACGCTCACCGAGCGCCGAAAACGATGACCACCCTCACGCTCGTCTTCTTCGCAGTAGCGCTGCTGCTGGTAGCGTTCGGCGGCCTGCTCGCCGCGATCGACGCCGCTCTCGGAGTCGTCAGCCGCATCGAGCTCGTCGACATCGCCGGCCAGCGGCGCAAGCCTGGTCGGCTGCACGCGGTGGCCGCTGACGTCGGAGCCCACGTCAACGCACTGAACTTCTTGCGCATCGTCGCCGAGACCATCGCCGCTGTACTCGTCACGCTCGCCTTTGCGACGCTGTTTACCGAGTGGTGGGCCGTTCTGCTGGTGAGCGCCGGCATCATGATTCTCGTTTCGTTCATCCTCGTCGGGTCGAGCCCACGATCGGTGGGCCGCGCGAACCCGCGCGCCATGCTCGCCCGCACCGATTGGCTCGTGCGCGGGGTTCGTGTCTTGCTCGGCCCGATCGCCGATCTGCTCGTCGCTCTCGGCAACCGGGTGACCCCTGGCCGGCCGAGTAGCGCCAGCTTCTCGAGCGAAGAGCAGCTGCTGAGCATGGTCGACGAAGCCACCGAGCTCGATGTGCTCGAAGAAGAAGACCGCGAACTCATTCACTCGATTTTCGAGTTCAACGACACGATTGTGCGTGAAGTGATGGTGCCGCGCACCGACATGGTCGTACTCGAGCGCGACCAGACCGTGACCGAGGCGATGTCGATCTTCTTGGTGCGCGGCCTCTCGCGCGTGCCGGTGATCGGCGAGAGCACAGACGACGTCGTCGGCATCATCTACTTGCGCGACGCCGCCCGGCTCGCCTACGAGAACCCCGAGGCTTGCGCGGTCACCCCCGCCGAGCAACTGGCCAAGCCCGCACTCTTTCTGCCCGAGTCGAAAAAGGCCGATGATGCGCTGCGGCAACTGCAGCTCGAGTCGAACCACCTCGCGCTGGTCGTCGACGAGTACGGCGGCATCGCGGGCCTCGTCACCATGGAAGACCTCATCGAAGAGCTCGTGGGCGAGATCGCCGACGAGTACGACCGCGAGCAGGCCGACAGCGAGCAGCTCGACGAGAACCTGTTCCGCGTGAGCGCGTTCATGCCCGTCGACGAGCTCGGCGACCTGTTCGGCATCGAGCTCGACGACGATGATGTCGACACCGTCGGCGGTCTGCTGACCAAGCATCTCGGGCGGCTGCCCGTCGCAGGGTCGACCACCGAGGTCGACGGCCTGCACCTCACGGCCGAGCGCACCGAGGGCCGCCGCAAGCGCGTCATCACCGTGCTCGTCAAGGCCGATCAGGCGTTGCTGGATGCTCGCATCGCGTTTGCCGGCGACCGAGACGAAGACGAATGAGCACCCGCAAACCGCGCGGCGGTTCTGCCGCCTCTGACCCCGACGAGCCGACCTTCCGGGCCGGATTCGTCACCTTCGTCGGCCGCCCCAACGTCGGCAAGTCGACCCTCACCAACGCCCTTGTCGGCGAGAAGGTCGCCATCACGAGTTCGAAGCCGCAGACCACGCGCCGCGCCATTCGCGGCATCGTGCACCGGGCATCCGGCCAGTTGATCGTCGTCGACACGCCGGGCATGCACCGCCCTCGCACGCTGCTCGGCGAGCGGCTCAACGCGGTCGTGCAAGACACCCTCGGCGATGTCGATGTCATCGGCTTCTGCGTGCCCGCCAACGAGCCGATCGGCCCGGGCGACAAGTTCATCAATGAGCAGCTCGACAACTTTCCGCGCACGCGCAAGATCGCGATCGTCACGAAGACCGATGCCACCGGTTCTGCGAAGGTGGCCGAGCAGTTGCTCGCGGTCTCTGAGTTGCGCGAGTGGGATCTCGTGATTCCGCTCTCGGCCGTCACGGGCGAGCAGGTCGAGCTGTTGGCCGAGCAGGTCATCGCTCTCATGCCCGAGTCACCCGCGCTCTATGAGGCCGATGCCGTGACCGATGAGAGCGAGGTCGACCGCATCGCCGAGCTCATTCGCGAGGCCGCGCTCGAGGGGGTGAGCGATGAGTTGCCCCACTCGCTCGCCGTGACCATCGACGAGATGACCGAGCGCGCGCCCGGTGGAGTGATCGACATCTTCGCCAACGTCTTCGTCGAGCGCGACAGCCAGAAGGGCATCATCATCGGGCACAAGGGCTCGCGGTTGACCGAGGTCGGCACGCGTGCGCGCCTCGAGATCGAGAAGCTGCTGGATCAGCGCGTGTACCTCAAGCTGCACGTCAAGGTCGCGAAAGAATGGCAGCGCGACCCCAAGCAGCTCGGCAAGCTCGGGTTTTAGGGCGGCCACTGCGCTGGGCGTAGCGCGCGCTCGGGGCTCTCGCCCTGTGGACCGCGGGGCGCGCACCCGGGCCGCGCACACAGGCCGCGCACTCGGAGCGCAGGCCGCGCATCCTCCCGTATCGGCGCCCGGGGTCGCGGGTGTACCCTACAAAGGTGTTCGGTCAGCTTCTTCTTCGCTGCCGCGACGAGGCTTAGTCCCTTAG
>JBBQKE010000076.1:0-7189 GCA_038326585.1 Actinomycetales bacterium
TCCGGTCACTTGGCTTGACACAGCCGACCGCCCACTTTCGCTTGACATCGAGGGGTTCGCTCCGCATGCCCGCCGATGGCGCATGCGCTGACAAGCTTAACCGCTCTCGCGGGCGGTGTTCGTCGTCTGCGGGGCGCAGTAGCGTTAAATCTGTGCAGTTCTTATCTGAGCGTCCCGGCCATGATCTGACCTACTCCGACGTCTTCCTCGTGCCCCAGCACTCCGACGTCGGCAGTCGGCTCGGTGTTGACCTCACCGTCGATGACCCGACCGGCCTGCGTATCCCGCTCGTCGCGGCCAACATGACGTCAGTCACGGGCCCGCGGTTGGCGGCCGCGATGGCTCGCCGTGGTGGCCTCGGTGTGCTGCCGCAAGACACGGGGCTCTCTGAACTCGACGCGGCCATCCGCTCGGTGAAGCAGTCGTCGACGCTGCTCGACGTGCTCGTGGTCGTGAGCCGATCGACGACTGTCGCCGAGGCTCGCTCGCTCGTCCCCGACGTTCCGGGTGCTTTGCTGACGATCGCCGACGCCGACGGTGAGCCCGAGCGGTGCATCCCGGCCGCGGCCCTGCGGCACTCGCTTGCCGATTCGAACGTTGGCGACCTTGTGGCCGACGACGTACCCGCGATCGATGACGACGACGTCACCGAGCCGCGCGCAGCCTTCGACCTCATCGATGCGGCGGGCGTCGACGCCGTCGCCGTGCGCCACCACGGGCGCATCATCGGATCGCTCAGCGCGCGCAGCGCTGTGCGCGCCACGCTCTATTCGCCAGCGGTGGATGCACACGGCCGCTTGCGCGTCGCCGCCGCGGTCGGCGTCAACGGTGATGCAGCCGCTCGTGCCGCAGCTCTCGTGCAGGCTGGTGTCGATGTGATCGTCATCGACACGGCGCACGGCCACCAGCAGCAGGCCGCCAACGCTGTGCGCGCTGTCGCCGAGGCGAAACTCGGCGTGCCGATCGTCGCGGGCAATGTCGTAACGCCCGATGCCGTGCGCGACCTCGTCGCCGCGGGTGCCGACGTGCTCAAGGTCGGGGTCGGCCCCGGTGCGATGTGCACGACACGCATGATGACGGCCGTGGGCCGACCGCAGTTCTCGGCCGTACTCGAGACCGCCGAAGCCGCGCGCGCCCTCGGAGCCCACGTGTGGGCCGACGGGGGAGTGCGGTACCCGCGCGACGTAGCTTTGGCGCTCGCCGCGGGCGCGTCGGCCGTCATGATCGGCTCGTGGTTCGCCGGAACGCTCGAGGCTCCCGGTGCGATCGAGACCGACGAGCACGGGCGCTGGTTCAAGAGCAGCTGGGGCATGGCCTCCACGAAGGCTGTTGAACAGCGTTTTCGTCGGCTCGATGCTTTTGATCGGGCGCGCAAGACCTTGTTCGCCGAAGGCATCTCGAGTTCGCGCATCTTCCTCGATCCTGAGCGGCCCTCGCTCGACGACCTGCTCGACATGATCACCTCGGGGCTGCGGTCGTCGATGACCTATGCGGGAGCGTCCACGCTGCCGCAGTTTCACGAGCGCGCCGTCGTCGGAACGCAGTCGGCGGCGGGCTACGACGAGGGCAAGGCGCTGCACGTCTCGTGGTGATCGCCGTCCAGCGGGCCGATCTCACAGGCGCGGACGCGTGATCCGGCCCTATACTCGCACCGTTATGGAGCCTCCTAGTCCGGGCGATACGCCCGCCCCTGAAGAACCCAGTCATAGACCCTCGCCGATGATCGGCGGTGGCCGTGAGCGCTGAGTGGATCGGCGTGCTCGCCGGCCTGTTGCTGACCATCGGCACCGGCTTCTTCGTCGCAAGCGAGTTCTCGCTGATCAATCTCGATCGCTCAGAGCTCGAGGCACGTCAGTCTCGCGGCGAGAAGCGGCTCGGCCCCACTATCGCGGCCCTCAAGATCACCTCGACACACCTGTCGAGCGCCCAACTCGGCATCACGCTCACCACGCTGCTCACCGGCTTTCTCATGGAGCCGGCCATCTCGAGCATGCTCGCTGGCCCGCTGCGCTCGATCGGGCTGCCCGAGGGCGCTGTGCCTGTCGTCGGGTCGATCACGGCCATTGTTATCGCCACGTTGCTGTCGATGATCGTCGGCGAGCTCGTGCCGAAGAACTTCGCCCTCACCCTGCCGCGACAGACCGCGAAGGTCGTCGTTCCGTTTCAGTGGGCGTTCACGACGCTTTTCCGCCCGGCGATTCTGTTCTTGAACGGCTCGGCAAACGCCATTCTGCGGGCCATGGGGGTGGAGCCGAAAGAAGAACTGAGCGGCGCCCGCACGGCTGAAGAGCTGGCCTCGCTCGTGCGCCGCTCGGCGAGCCAGGGCAGCCTGAATCACGGCACCGCCACGATGCTCTCGCGCACCCTCGCGTTCTCACAGCACACCGCGCAAGACGTCATGACGCCGCGCCCGCGGGTTGCTGCCGTTGAACGCGGCGATTCGGCCCAGGCCGTCATCGATCTCGCACGCACGACGGGCCACTCGCGTTTTCCGGTCATCGACGAGTCGATCGACGATATCGTCGGCATCGTTCACGTCAAGCAGGCGGTCGCCGTACCGCGTGATCGCCGGGCGGATGTTCCTGCCTCAGCACTGCAGACCGAACCCTTGCGCGTGCCCGAGACGATGAAGCTCGACACCCTGCTCGGCGAACTTCGTGGCCGCGGCTACCAGATGGCGATCGTCGTCGACGAATATGGCGGCACGGCGGGGGTCACCACGCTCGAAGATCTCGTCGAAGAACTTGTGGGCGAGGTGAGCGATGAGCATGACCGCGCCCGCGTCGACGTCGTGCGCTCGCGCAACTGGCTGACCTTCCCGGGCATTCTGCGCCCCGACGAGCTCAAGGATCGTGCGGGCGTCACGGTTCCCGAAGACGGCCCGTGGGAAACCGTGGGTGGCTTTCTCATGGCCGAGCTGGGCCGACTACCCGAGGTCGGAGACACGATCGAGATCGCCACCGGAAGCTTCCGCATCGAGCGTTTGGATGGCCGCCGCATCGACCGCGTGCGCTTCACCCCGCTCTCGACCGAAGAGCTCACCATCATTGAGACCGAGGCAGGTGGGCGTCGATGACTGAAGCAGACTGGTGGGGCATTGCCTGGCTGTTCGTGCTGCTCGCGGCGAACGCCTTCTTCGTCGGGGCCGAGTTCGCCGTCATTGCGGCCAAGCGCTCGCAGATCGAGCCGCGGGCCGAGGCGGGCTCGCGCCCCGCAAAGACCGCGCTCTGGGCCATGGAGCACGCGACCCTCATGCTCGCCACGTGCCAGCTCGGCATCACGATCTGCTCGCTGCTGATCTTGAACGTCTCCGAGCCCGCCATCAAGCACCTGCTCGAGATTCCCTTCGGCCTCACGGGCTTGACGCCTGAGTGGATCGCCGGACTATCCTTCGCGATCGCGCTCATCATCGTGACGTACCTGCACGTGGTGTTTGGCGAGATGGTGCCGAAGAACCTCTCGTTCACGCTGCCGACGCGCGCCGTACTGCTGCTCGCACCGCCGCTCGTGCTGGTCTCGCAGATCTTCTCGCCGGTCATCCGGGGCCTCAACGCCATCGCGAACGGAGTGCTGCGCGCGTTCCGAGTCGAGCCGAAAGACGAAGCCGCGAGCGCCTTCACGCTCGAGGAGGTCGAGACGATCGTGCGGCAGTCGAAGCGCGAGGGAGTGCTGCTTGACGCCACCGGGGCCCTTACCGCAGCGTTCGAGTTCACGAACAAGATCGTGAGCGATGTGGCCTTGCCGATGGATGCCCTCACTGCGTTGCCCGACGACGCGAGCGCTCTCGACCTCGAGCGCGCAGTCGCCCAGCGCGGTTTCAGTCGCTACGTTCTCGTCGACGAGCACGGCGAGCCCTCGGGTTATCTGCACCTGAAAGATGTCATCGACCTTCCCGACGACGAGCTTGATGATCCGGTGCCGCCGAAGCGCATCCGACGCCTGGTCTCGATTCTCGCTTCGGCTGAGCTCGAAGACGCGCTCGCGGTCATGCGCCGCTCCGGCGCGCACCTCGCGCGAGCGGTCGACGCCGAGGGTCGCACGACCGGCGTGCTCTTCTTGGAAGACATCATCGAAGAGCTCGTCGGTGAGGTGCACGACGCGACGCAGCGCGGGTGGCGGTAGGAGGAGTCTGGCGCGTGTGGGCCCAACCCTGATGTACTTCACGGGTGAGTGTCGACCTTGGCAACGAGAAGTTTCGCGGAACCTTTACCGGCTGGAAGGTCTCTTCCCTTGGCTACCGAGTGAAGACCCTTCCTCGATCGCGTGTGCTCTACCGAGATCAATGGGACCGCGTCGAGATCGACGCTGAGATGCTGGTCCACAATCCCTACGGATTCGTGATCTTCACCGACTCCATTCCCACGAACCTGCATCATCCGCGAGCCGAGATCATCGATCGAGTCCGACGATCGTTCGATGCGGATGGCGCGGTGCTCGAGACGGTTCCGGACGAGAGCTGACGTCTCTAGTGCCGACGAGCCTGCAGCATCACAACGGTGGCCGAGGATGACGTCCTGACTCGGGATTCGAATGGCTCAGATACTGACGAGGTCCTGCTGTTCGAACTCGCCACTGCGGGCACGCTCGAGTGCGGCGAGGAGACGCTCGGCGCTCGCAGTCTGGCGCAGCAGGTAGGCAGTCTCGTCCAACTCGTCCGTTGTGACGTCCTGAGATGGTTGAACCATGGCGCTAGTTTCGCAGATGCGTCGTACTGAGAGTCAGCGGTACGCGCGCGTGTATTGCGGCGGCGTGCCTACGGGCACCCCGTCAACCTCGACTCCGAGCTCGCGCGCGAAGCGCAGGGCAGCGTGCGGGTCGCGCATGAACTCGCGGCCCATCATGACGGCGTCGGCCTGGCCGGTCGCGACGATCTTCTCGGCCTGGGCGGCCTCGGTGATGAGCCCCACGGCGTTGACGGGCACGGAGCCCTCGCGGCGCACGGTCTCGGCGAACGGCACCTGATAGCCGGGGCCGACCGCGATGCGTGCGCGCACGAGGCCGCCCGACGAGATGTCGAAGAGGTCGGCGCCGGCCTCGAGCGCCCAGGCGGCGACCGTCGCCGTGTCGTGCTCGTTCCAGCCCGCCACGCCCGAGTCAGCCAAGCCGTGAGAGGCCAGCCAGTCGTCGTCGACCCAGTCACTGGCGGAGAAGCGCACGAGAATCGGCACGTCGACGACCGCGCGCACTGCGCGCACGATGTCGAGCACGATGCGTGCGCGGTTCTCGAGGCTGCCGCCCCACTGATCGTCGCGCGTGTTCGACAGCGGCGAGAGGAACTGGTGCAGCAGGTAGCCATGGGCCGCATGGATCTCGACGAGATCGAAGCCCGCGGCGACACTGCGGCGGGCCGCATGGGCGAAGGCGACCACGACATCCCGAATGCCGTCCTCATCGAGCGAGACGGGCTCGGCGTAGCCCTCGAAAGCGATCGCCGAGGCTGACACGGTCTGCCAGCCGCCCTGCTCGAAGGGCACGCTGGTCTTGCCGCTGGCCCCGTTCGCGAGCGCCCCCCACTCGGGAAAAATCGAGGCCTTGCGGCCGGCATGCGCGAGCTGGATGCCCGCTGCGGCGCCCTGCGAGTGGACGAAGTCGACCACGCGCGACCACGCGGCGGCCTGCGCGTCGTTCCAGATGCCGGTGTCGTGGGGGCTGATGCGGCCTTCGGGCACAACGGCGCTCGCCTCGGCCATGACCATGCCCGCCCCACCGCGGGCGAACGAGCCCAGGTGCACGAGGTGCCAGTCGGTGGGCACCCCGTCGGCGGTGGTCGCCGAGTACTGGCAGAGCGGCGACACCCACAGCCGGTTGCGAACGGTGAGTGAACGGAGGGTCATAGGGCTGAACAGCGAAGAGGTCACGAGATCAGTCAACCGCAGGTCAACCCCCGCGATTCCCGCACGCCGGTCGATAGGGTTCTCGCGTGACCGAACACCCCGCGCTGTCGTCGATGGATGTCGCCGCGCTCGTGCGGGTTCCGACATCGAGTGACGACAAGTACTCGCGCGGCGTCGTCGGCTTCGTCACGGGGTCGACGCTGTATCCGGGTGCGGCCGTGCTGGGTGTCGAGTCTGCGCTGCGCACCGGCGTGGGCATGGTGCGCTACCTCGGGCCCGAGCGGCCGACCCAGCTCGTGCAGCAACGGCGGCCCGAGGCGGTCGCGGTCGAGGGGCGCGTGCAGGCGTGGGTCGTGGGGTCGGGCATCGAGAGTGCGAGTGGCCTCGAGGGTGAGGCCGCGCGACGAATGCAGACGGCGCTCGAGAGCGGGCATCCGATCGTCATCGATGCCGGGGCGATTGAGCGCGACGCGATCGTGCGTGCGACTGCCATGGGCGCCTCGGTCGTCATCACTCCGCACGCGGGCGAGCTCGCGCGACTTCTTGAACGCGAGCGCGCGGCGGTGGTCGCCGACCCGATCGGCTCGGCCCGTGAGGCCGCCGACCGCTTCGGCATCGTCGTGCTGCTCAAGGGCAACGCCACCCGCGCCGTCTCGCCCGCGGGGCTCGTCATCGAGGCGCGAACGGCCCCGGCCTGGCTCGCGACAGCCGGTGCGGGGGATGCCCTCGCCGGCGTGCTCGGAGCCTTGCTCGCCGCGCACGCCGACGCCTTGGCCGGCGACCCTGACCGCGAGCTGCTCACACGACTCGCTGCTGCTGCCGCCGTCATCCACGGTCTCGCGGCCGAGCGTGCGTCGGCGGGCGGTCCGCTCACGGTGCTCGACCTGTGCGTCGCGATCTCACCCGTGATCGCCGATCTCGTCGCCACGCTCGACCCCGACCGCGCAGCAGGTCGCGCGTGAGGTCAGCAGCCGGCAGCGCGGTCTCGCTCTGGATCGCCTTCGCTGTGGTGCACCTGTGGCTCGGCTTTCTCAACCTCTACGGCCCGGGGTTACCGATGGGGGACATCACCCACGTTTACCTCTTCTGGGTCGAGCGCGGCTTGAGCGTCGGCGAGTGGGTGGGTCTCGACACCGTGTGGGTGTACCCGGTTCTGGCGCTCGTACCCATGCTCGCGGCCTATGCCTTCGGCCCCGACCTCTACGCGACAACCTGGCTGACTCTCGTCATGGCGCTCAACGCTGTGGCCCTCGTGTCGATCATCGGAGTGCACGAACGCGCGCGCAGGGCATCCGTCGCCTGGTGGTGGATGCTCTTTCTGTTGCTGGTCGGGCCGATCGCCCTGAGCCGCATCG
>JBBQKE010000077.1:0-7075 GCA_038326585.1 Actinomycetales bacterium
CAGACCGATGATCGAGAGCACGAGCGCGACGATGCCCATGGTCTTGCCCGGGTTGACGGGGGCGGGTGCCGCTGCAGCGTAGGCGGGGGTGGGAGGGGGTGCGTCAGACATCTGGACTCCTGCGGGGTGGGGGAACCTGGATGGTTCCGCTCGCTCGAATCGTAGTGTTCACAGCCCGCCGCGGTGAATGAGTATTTTCTGGTGCGCCATCAGGGGCAGGAGTAGGTGATGCCGTCGACGACCCACACCCCAGAGCCCAAGTCGCGACATGCCTCGGTGATGAACCCCCAGAACGCGACGCCGCCTGACATGGCGAGGCCGATGACGACGATGCTCAGAGCCAAGAGCACGAAGCCGACGATGACTCCAGCTAGGGCGAAACCGTTTGACTGGCCAACCCGCTTCGACTGCGAAAGCGCTACGAAACCGAGAATGATGCCGACCACGTGCAGGCCGATGATCGAGAGCACGAGCGAGATGATGCCCATCGTCGTACCGGGGTTGGCGGGGGCCGGCGCCGGGTAGGTGAACTCGGGCGCGGGCGGTCGGGCTTCGGTCATGATCGCTCCTTCGGTCCGGCCGAGAGACGTACGACGATGGACTCGCTCGCACGACGACCGCGCAGCTTTCCCATCGCTCGAATCGCGGCGTACTGCACACCGTACTTCTCACTCAGCACGGCGTCGAGGCGCTGACGCGACGCCTCGTCGTCATGCACCGTCGCGTGAGCATCGAACACGGGCGCACCGGCGCGCGGTGTGCCCGCGCGGTCGCAGGCCTGCAGCGTCACGGCGGGAGTGTGGCGCATGCGCTTCACCTTGCCCGAATCGGCACCCGTCGTGACGACGAGAGCGTCGCCGTCGCGCGCAATCCACACGGCTGTGGGCACGCTGATGCCCGAACGCCGTGTGGTCGTCAGCAGCACATACTGCTCGTCGGCAAGGTCGAGCAGCGCGGTGGGCTCTGAAGCCATGTTCTCTCCCGAACTCGGTGGCGAACGATGCACTCTCACGCTACTGCGGTGCACCGGGCGCTCGCCGTGAGTCGCGTTCGCTGCCCTCGCTTTCGCGCGCCGCGCCCACACCCACCATGATGGAACCCATGCGCATCGGAATGCTCACCTCTGGCGGCGACGCCCCCGGCCTCAACGCCGTCATCCGTGCCGCCGTGCTCACCGGCACGACGGTTCACGGCCACGATTTCGTCGGCTTCAAAGATGGCTGGAAGGGCGTGGTCGAGAACAACACCATCCCGCTCGGCCGCCACGAGGTGAAGGGCATCTCCAAGCAGGGCGGAACCATTCTCGGCACGAGCCGCACCAATCCCTTCGAAGGCAACGGCGGAGTCGATCGCGTCAACGAGATCTTCGCCACTAACGAGCTCGATGCGCTCATCGCGATCGGTGGTGAGGGCACGCTCGCCGCCGCAAAGCGCCTGACCGACGAGGGCATCGCCATCGTGGGCGTTCCGAAGACGGTCGACAACGACCTCGACGCGACCGACTACACGTTCGGCTTCGACACCGCCGTGCAGATCGCCACCGAGGCGATGGATCGCCTTCGCACGACCGGCGACGCGCATAACCGCTGCATGGTGGCTGAGGTCATGGGTCGCCACGTCGGGTGGATCGCCCTGCACTCGGGCATGGCGGCCGGGGCGCACGCGATTCTCATCCCCGAGCAGAACACCAGCATGGACCAGCTCTGCGAGTGGGTCAGGCGGGCTCATGATCGCGGTCGCGCTCCGCTAGTTGTCGTGGCCGAGGGCTTCACCCTCGATGGCGCCGACGAGCCGCACTCCGAGCGGGGGCTCGATGCCTTCGGTCGCCCGCGCCTGGGGGGCATCGGCGAACTGATCGCACCAATGATCGAGCAGCGCACCGGCATCGAGACGCGAGCGACGACGCTCGGGCACATTCAGCGCGGTGGCACCCCGAGCGCCTTTGACCGGGTGCTGGCTACCCGCCTTGGCATGGGCTCGATCGAGCTCGTGAACGACCACGCGTGGGGCTCGATGGTCGCTCTGCGGGGCACGGACATCGTGGCCGTCGGTTTCGAAGCGGCTCTAGGAAAGCTCAAGACTGTTCCGCAAGCCCGCTACGACGAGGCCGCGCTGCTCTTCGGCTGAGCCCCTCGCCGCCCGCTCTCAGGCCGCCTAGGCTGGCTCGCATGACTCGCGGCTGGCAGATCACACGCGGCGCCTCGGCGAACTCCGACTCGACCGCGGCGCTCGTCGACCTCGACGACGCTGCGCTGCAGCCCCCTGACGGTGCTCGTGCAGACGTCACCGTCGACGTCACCTGGTCGGGTCTCAACTACAAAGATGCGCTCGCCTTTGCCGGCAACCCGGGTGTCGCTCGCATCTCTCCCCTCGTGCCGGGCATCGATGTCGTCGGCAGGGTCGCTGCGACCTCGAGCCCGCGGTGGTCGGTCGGCGACCGCATAGTGCTCAACGGAGCAGGCGCCGGCGAGACTCGGCACGGTGGACTCGCTGATCGCGCCTTTCTCGACGGAGACACGCTCGTCGCCACCCCGCCGGTGTTCACGGATGCCCAGGCCGCCGGCATCGGAACCGCGGGCTTCACCGCCATGCTCGCCGTCCTCGCCCTCGAGCGTCACGGAATCACCCAGGGCGACGTGCTCGTCACGGGCGCCAGTGGTGGACTCGGATCGTTCGCGATCGCCCTGCTCGCGCGCGCGGGCTTCACCGTGACGGCTGCAACAGGTCGCACCGAGCACGCCGACGACTTGCGTGAACTCGGTGCCACCACCGTCATCGACCGCTCTGAGCTCGACCGCGAGTCGAAGGCACTCGAGTCGCAGCGGTTCGCCGGCGCGATCGACGCCGTGGGTGGGCGATCGCTCGCCACCGCACTCGCACAGCTCTCGCACGGGGGTGCGGCGGTGGCGTGCGGCAATGCCGCCTCGGCGTCTCTCGACACGACGGTCATGCCGTTCATCTTGCGCGGTGTCGCTCTGCTCGGGGCCAACTCGTCTCTCACTCCGCTCGCTCTGCGCGAGCAGGCCTGGCAACGACTGGCCAGCGACCTCGACCCCGCTGTCGTCGACCGCATTGCCCACCCCCTTCTGCTCACCGAGGCGCGCACAGCAGCGGCTGAGCTGCTCGCGGGCGGTGTGCGAGGGCGGCTCTCGGTGCAGATCAAGGACCAGCCGTGACCCCTCTGCTGATCATTGGCGTCGTCCTTGCCGCCATGGCCGCGCTGCTGCACCTCGCCTTCTTCGTGCTCGAGAGCGTACTCTTCGGCAAGCCCATCGGGCGGCGCCTGTTCGGCGTGCGCCCCGAGAATGACTCGGCGCCGTTGCGCCTGTTCGCGGTGAACCAGGGCTTCTACAACCTCGCGCTCGCGATCGTGGTGCTCGTGGGCATCGTGCTGATGCTCGTGCATCCGCCCGCATCGATCGGCCTCGCGGTGATCGTGACCGGCTGTGCCGTCATGGTCGTGGCGGGAATCGCGCTCGCCCTGACGGCTCCGCGCCGCGCGCTCCCGATCGCGCTCGCGCAGGGCGGGCTTCCGCTCGTCGCCATCATCGCTCTGCTGGCGGGCTGACCCGCTCGACAGGCAACGATCGGCTACGCCACCACCGGCGGGCAGTTGTCGTCGGGGTACATGGCATAGTCGGCGAGGGCACGCACGAGCGCTTGGCTCGACCGCTCTTCAGCGATGCGGTGCACCGTGAGCCCGGCGGCGCGGGCATCGAACGCCGTGCGTGGGCCGATGCAGACGACCGCGGTGCAGTCAGGCAGCGGAGAGAACTGCTCGGCGACCTGACGTGCCACACTGCCCGAGCTGACGATCAAGCCCCTGATGCGCCCCTCGGCCACGTCGTTGACGACCTGGGCCGGAGCCTCGACGCCCACCGTGCGATACGCGGTGACGAAGTGCGCGTCGATGCCGCGCTCGATCAGCCCGCTCACCAGCGTCGGTTCGGCGATCTGCGATTGCGGAATCAGCACGCGACCGTGCAACGCCTCGGCGGGCCACTCTTTGACCAGGCCGCGCGCCGAGTGGTCGCTCGGCACGAAGTCGACCGGGTAGCCGGCCAGTTGCAGAGCCTGCGCGGTCGTCTCGCCGACGGCCGCGACCCGCGTTGATGGCGGGATGCTCACCCCGTGACCCACGAGCACATCGACCGTCGTGGCGCTCGTGACGACGAGCCACCCGACCTCGCCGCGCTGCAGAGCCGCGAGCTCTTTGGCCAACCGATCAGGGTCGTCGCTGCCCGCGAAGTTGATGAGCGGAGCGATCACCGGAATGGCGCCGAGTGCCCTCAGCTGCGCGGCAACACCGTCGCCCCACTTGCCCCCGCGGGGCACGAGCACGCGCCAGCCGAGCAGGGGCTTGACCACCGGCAGTGCGCCGGTGGGCGTGCGCTCGATAGTCACCTCAGGCAGAAAAGACATCACTCCCTGATGACTCCCTCGGCACAAGAGTCATAATCGAGCGCTCTGCGTCAGTCGTCGCTGAAGATCGCCCAGGCGACGAGACCCACGACGACGACCGCGGCAGCGGTAGCACCGATGATCCACGGCACGGGGTTCGACTCATACGAACCCTTCACGCGCTCGGTCAGCTCGCTCGCCTGCTTCTTGACGTCAAGTCGTTCGTCGATGGCGTCGAGCGTCTGCTCGAGCTTCGCGCGGGCGCTGTCGACGGTGTTCGAAATGTTCTCGCTCATGATGATTCTCGCTTTCTGAGCCCGCGGACGACGCGGACATCTTGTTTCACGCTTTCGATGGTCTGGGTGGGGGTCGGGGGAACCCCGTGCTTGAGTTGCGCGACGCCGATCGCCGCGGCGATGCCGGCAAGCAACAGCAGTGTGCCGCCGACGATGAGTGCCGCCGCCCACGCCGGCAGCACGAGCGCGAGCGCAAGAATGCCAGCGGCGGTGAGCACGAGTACCGCGAAGAGCGCGAAAGCACCCGCGGCGACAAGAAAACCTGCACCGATGCCGGCAGCCTTGAGCTTGCCCACTACCTCAGCCTTGAGCGACTCGATCTCGGCCTCGATGAGTTCGCGAATCAGCCCCGGAATGTCTGAGATGAGCTTGAAGAAGCCGCGGCGTTCGCGCGAGGACGTGCTGTCTGGGGTGGTCATGGTGTCTCCGCTCTAGCCGGTCACGACGACGAGCCGGAGCTCGCCGCCCGTGTGCGTGTCGCGGGCTTCTTTGCGGTCGAGCTCGACGACTTTGCCGCCGTCGTCGACTTCGCCGCGGGCTTTTTCGTCGACTTGCCGGTGACCTGGTTCACGATCTTCTTGGCGCCGTCAGAGACGAACTCGGCCACCTCGGGAGCCTTTTCTTTCACGAAGTCTTCGACCTGGTCGACGCGGTGCTTCACGCGCGGGCTGTTCCAGAACGAGTCAGCGGCCCGCTTGAGCTCTTCGTAACGTTCGCGGCCAGCGCGGGTTCCCAGCACGTAGCCGAGGCCCAGGCCAGCGGCGAACAGAATCTTGCCTTTCATGTCGATCTCCTCACGCCGCCCGATCAGTTTGGCGAGATCGCCGCGGCGCCCCCAGCGTACTGCGAACCCCCCTTGCCCTCACCAGAGATGCGGAGGGGATTCCCAGGGCGGCATGTGGCGTCTAGACTTCTGCGCTACTCCGGGGAGCGGGCGGCGGCAGCCGCCCGAGCAGCGGGTCGCGCGGCCTCGAGCACGCGACCCACGGCGGTGTCGTCGTGCGCTGCCGAGACGAACCAGGCCTCGTACACACTCGGCGGCAGCGAGACGCCGTGCCCGAGCATGGCGTGGAAAAACGGCCCGAAGCGCCAGGTCGCCTGATCCTGCGCCTCCGCATAGTTCTGGGGAGCATCCGCTCTGAAGAAGATCGAGAACTGCGAGCCAGCCCACGCCACAACGTGCTCGACGCCTTCGGCCGTGAGCGCCGCCGAGAGCCCGTCGCCGATGGCACGTGCCGCGCGCGGAAGGTGGTCGTAGACCTCGGGCCCGGCTCCGCGCAGCATCGCGGCGCCTGTCGCGACAGCGACCGGATTGCCGCTCAACGTGCCCGCCTGGTACACAGGCCCGAGCGGCGCCAGCAGATCGAGCACCTCGGCGCGGCCGCCGAGGCCCGCGAGGGGCAGGCCACCACCGATGATCTTGCCGAAGGTCGTCAGGTCGGCGTCGTACGGCACGCCCTCGCGCTCTTCGAGCCCCCACCAACCCGCTGCCGTCGAGCGGAAGCCAGTCATGACCTCGTCGCTGATCAGGAGGGCTCCGTGGGCGTGCACCGTGTCGGCGAGCAGCCGATTGAAGCCGGGTTTCGGCGGCACGACACCCATGTTCGCGGCAGCGGCTTCGGTGATGACGGCGGCAATGCGATCGCCGTGGGCGGCGAAGACCTCGGCGAGCGCCTGCTCGTCGTTGTAGGGAATCACGATGGTCTGCGCCGCGGTTTCGGGCGTGATGCCCGCCGAGCCGGGAATGCCGAGTGTCGCGATACCCGACCCGGCCTCTGAGAGCAGCGAGTCGGAGTGCCCGTGGTAGTGCCCGGCGAACTTCACGAGCAGCGGCCGACCGGTCGCGCCGCGCGCGAGGCGGATCGCCGTCATCGTCGCCTCGGTGCCCGTCGAGACGAGCCGCAGCTTCTCGATTGCGCGCCGCTCGGCATCGCCCTCGCCGAGCGTCAATCGGTCGAGCACGAGTTCGGCGAGTTCGACCTCGCCGACCGAAGCGGCGCCGAACCCCAGGCCGCGATCGACAGCGGCGTGCGCGGCGGCGATGACGTCGTGATGCGCGTGCCCGAGCAGCGCCGGACCCCACTGCCCCACGAGGTCGACATACTCGGTGCCCTCGACATCGGTGACGTACGGGCCACGGCCACTCGCCATGAAGACGGGGGTTCCGCCGACCGAGCGGAACGCGCGCACGGGCGAGTTGACCCCACCAGGCGTCACAACGAGAGCTCGCTCGAAGGCTTCGGCGTTGGTCGCGGGAGTGCGACCGGAGATGAAGCGTGTCACGTGATGAGTCCTCTCTCGACCACGTCGAGGCTCGCGTAGCTCAGCACGGCGTCGGCACCTGCTCGGCGAATCGACACGAGTGCCTCGAGTTGGGC
>JBBQKE010000078.1:0-7035 GCA_038326585.1 Actinomycetales bacterium
ACCAGCGACTCGCGCTACCGATTCGTTCTGCTCGGCCTTCCGCTCGCGCCGGTCGTCATGATGCTCGCCTTCGCGGCCGCGGGCGCGCCGCTGCCGCCGCTGTGGCTCTTGCCGCTTCCCGTGCTCGCACTCTTTCTCGGCTGGTTCAGTCACAACGATGTGGCCTACGACCACAGCGCGATCTGGCTGCACGTCGCGGCACCGTTCCCTGGCGCAGCTGATCGGTGGGGTCGCGCCGTGCCGCCCCTGCTGATCGGCCTTCCGGCCATCCTGGCCGTGGCGCCGCTGTTCGCCCTCTGGTCGGGAGTTGATGAAGTGCTGCCAGCCCTCATCGGCGTGAGCGTCGGGCTGCTGCTGACCGGACTGGGCGTGTCGAGCGTGTCGTCGGCGATTGGCGCGTACCCCGCTGCCCGGCCGGGCGCCGGACCCTTCGATCAGCCGCCCAGCCTTGAGGCTCGCGCTGGCTGGAGCCAGACGTTTTCTCTGCTCGCGATCGTTGCGCTCATGTCGCCGACGTTCGTGCTCGTCTGGTGGGGCATCGGCGACTCCGAGTGGTTCGAGGTCGTGGGCACGGCAGGCGTCGCAACGGGTGTCGGTGTGCTGCTGTTCGGTATCGCGGTCGGTGGTCACGCGTTCCGACGTCGAGCGCCCGAGCTGCTCGACCTCATGCTGCGCACCTGAGCACCTCGACGCGGCGCGAGTACAGCATCCCGAGTCGAGGCTGAGCGCGCAGTCGTAGACTGGCCGCATGGCGACACTGGACGAACCGGGCGGGGCCGGGCAGGGCGGCGGCGGTACCGATGTGCTCGATCGCGAGCTCGAGAAGCTGCTCAACGAAGAGCAGCTCGAAGATGGCGATCACGAGCGCTTCTCGCACTACGTGCCCAAGAACAAGATCATCGAGTCGGCGCTGACCGGCAAGCCCGTGCGCGCGCTCTGCGGCAAGAAGTGGACTCCGGGGCGCGACCCCGAGAAGTTTCCTATCTGCCCCGACTGCAAGAAGATCTACGAGAAGATGCGCGACGAATAGTCAGCCCTTCGGCCGCGCCCGCTGCTCTCCGACAGCCGCGCGCGCCTGTACTCGCCGGGCCCGCCGCCCAAGTCGCGCTGTCGTCACTGGGTGTCGGCGTCCTCCACAGTTGCGACATCGGGCGACGACACCACCGAGTCTGCGCGCAATCCGGCAGGCAAGGTCGGGTGACGGATGCTCTCCGCATGCCCTCCCAGCCTCGACCACTGCCGCTCGTCTTGCAGGGTGACGCGAATCCGCGCGCACGTCTGCCCGAGCTTGGGGTGAGCGTCGAACGGGCGCGGCGCACTGACATCGATCGGCCCTTCCACGGGGTCGTTGCGCACGGGCTCGACCTCAGTGACCTGGTGACCCGCGCCGTCGCGCTCGATGCCCGCCGGGGGATGCCCCGCTTTGGTTACTCTCACACCACCGGCGCCCGACTGCTGGGAATCCCGACGCCGCGCTGGCTTGACGATGTCGACCTGCACGTCACCGTGAGTCACCCCGACAGAGCTCCTCGACTCGCAGGAGTGCGCGGGCACGCATACCGGCTCGATCCGGGTGCCATCGTTGCTCACCCGTTTGTGCAGGCAGACACCGGCGAGCAACGAATGCTGCCGGTTCTGACCGACGCATGGCTGTTCGCGACCCTGGGCGCTGTGCTCACAGTCGACGATCTGACAGCGGTCGCCGACGCACTGCGCACTCGGGCAGCCGAGCGCGAACGTGTCATCGACCTCACCTCGAAACTCAGCTTGGGTCGACCTGGTTCAGACCGTGCCCGTCGAGCGC
Organism: Actinomycetales bacterium; assembly: GCA_038326585.1. Taxonomy (GTDB): domain Bacteria; phylum Actinomycetota; class Actinomycetes; order Actinomycetales; family Microbacteriaceae; genus Microcella. Next base: position 1,805 of record JBBQKE010000078.1, read on the forward strand.
TCGCGATGTCTGTCGTCGGTGCGAAGTCTCGACCCGAGACGCTGATGCGGCTCATGCTTCGTCGTGCTGGTCTGCCGCTCGCAACGATCGGGCACGAGATCGACGGCGAAGGCTGGAGAGCAACCCCTGACCTTGCTTGGCCTGAGTTCAGAGTGCTTGTCGAGTACGAAGGTGATCACCATCGATCGAATGCTCGGCAGTTTCGCCACGATGTTCGGCGGTTCGATCGATTTGGTGACGCTGATTGGTCAGCGATCAGAGCCACGCGCAACGACGTCTTCGACGATACGACTGAGCTGGTCGAGCGAGTCACTCGCCGACTTCGCCGCGCCGGGTGGCGGCCACGGCGAGGGTGGCGCGCTCGAGAGGTGCCCGCGGCTCGGTTCTGAGAGCACGGGCCGCACAACGCAGAACTCTTGCACCCCGGCTGTCGTCACTCGATGTCGGCGGGACTTAACGACCCGACATCCAGTGACGACAACGAACGCGGCGGGCACCTAGAGGGCACGCGGGCATGAGCAGCGCGAGCAGGGCAGCGTCGCCACGCGAGCACGCGAGCAGGGCAGCGCAGGCACGCAAGCCCGCGAGCGCGGCGCGCAACTAGGCTGGGCGCATGGCAGAAGGGTTCACTCTGGGCGGGGCCCTGCGCGGTCTCTTCACGAGCCCGACCATCGACGACGACACGTGGGATGACCTCGAGACGGCCCTGCTCGGCGCCGACTTCGGCCCCGACATCACCGAGCAGGTGCTCGACGAGTTGCGCGCCAACGTCGCCAGGTTCAAGACGACCGACCCGCGCGATCTGAAGCGCATGCTGCGCGAAGCCCTCGAAGAGCGCCTCGCCGCTCACGACCCCACGCTCACGCTCAGCAACCGACCAGCGGTCGTTCTGGTGGTGGGTGTCAACGGCGTCGGCAAGACGACCACGATCGGCAAGTTTGCGAAATTCTTGACCGGATACGAGCGCACGGTCGTCGTCGGCGCAGCCGACACGTTCCGGGCCGCGGCCGTCGACCAGCTCGCGACGTGGGCGGAACGCGCCGGAGCGCAGGTAGTGCGCCCGCAGCACCAGGGTCAAGACCCCGCGAGCGTCGCGTACCAGACCGTGCAGTTCGCGATCGACAACAACATCGACATCGCGATCATCGACACCGCGGGTCGCCTGCAGACCAAGTCGGGGCTCATGGATGAGCTCGGCAAGGTCACGCGCGTCATCGAGAAGCTCGCCCCGATCGCCGAAGTGCTGCTCGTGCTCGACGGCACGACGGGTCAGAACGGCCTCAATCAGGCAGAGGCGTTCATCGAGAGCGCGGGGGTGACCGGGCTCGTCGTCACGAAGCTCGACGGCTCGGCCAAGGGCGGCTTCGTGCTGCGGGTGCAGCAGCAGACGGGCATCCCGATCAAGCTCATCGGGCAGGGCGAGGGTATCGGCGATTTGACGGGCTTCACCCCGCACGTCTTCGCGGCCAGCCTCGTGCCGTAACCGGCGAAACGGCCCCACGAGGCATCGACTGAGCAGTCACCATGCAGCGACGCGCGATACCCTGGGCGGTATGAACAACCGCGCGCTTCGACTGCTGCGCGGGATGCTCGTCACCGGTTCGACCGTCGCCCTCGCGTCGACCGCGCACCTCGTCGCTGGCGGCGACGCTCCGGGCATCTTCGGCATCGCCATCGCCCTGCTGCTCGGTTCGATTCTCGGGCTCTGGCTGCTCGATGGCCCGCGATTGCGCCCGGTGCGCACAGCCCTGGTGGTCGCGGGCGGCGAGGTCGTGTTCCACGCGGTCTTCAGCTGGGGCGCCTTTGGCGCGGCCGCGACTGCTCCCCAGCACGCCAGTCATGGCGCGGTGGGCATCGCCGACCTTTCGGCAGCTGCCGCGCACGATCACGCCAGCATGGTGGTGGCGCACGTCGTGGCGGGCGTGCTCTCGGTGGCCATGCTGCTCGTCGAGCAGAGACTTATCGAGGGTCTTGGTGCCCTGACTGGCCGGGTTCTGCAGCGGCTCATCCCGCTCGTCACCACTCCTCTTTCGGCGGCGCGCACGTCGGTGGCGCTCGACCGTGATTCGGTGCGCCCGCGTGGGCGCTCGAGCCTTCCTCCGCCGTTGCGACGCGGGCCTCCTGCACTGATCTCGTTCGGCTGACCACGCCGCGGACTTCGCCGCGCTGTGATTCGAGAGAGCCATCGCGCTCTCCGCTCTCCTCTGCACGCCCATGCGGCAGGGGCATCGTCCGCCTGCCCAGGGCAGCGTGGAGCATCCACGTCAGTACCACCAGCAAGGAGCATGTCTGTGTCCAGCACCACCCGCACCACCCGCACCACTCGCACTGTCGGCCGCCGTTCGTCCCTCGTGGTCGGGCTCGCCCTCGTGTCGGCGCTCGCGCTCTCGGCGTGCGCATCCGATACCCCCACGACCGAGACCGACTCTGCGACGACCGCCGCTCAGTCGATCCAGATTGTCGACGGCTGGGTCAAGGCCGTCGACGAAGGCATGACAGCGGCGTTCGGCGTGCTCGAGAACTCGAGCACCACCGACGTGACGCTCGTCTCGGCGAGCGCGACTGTCTCGCCGATGATCGAGCTTCACGAGGTCGTGAAGAACGACGGCGCCATGGTCATGAGGCAGAAAGAAGGCGGCATCGTCGTGCCGGCTGCTGGCCGCCATGAGCTCGCCCCCGGTCACGACCACATCATGATGATGGGCGTCTCTGAGCCTCTCTTGCCGGGCGACGAAGTGCTCATCACGTTCGCCTTCTCTGACGGCTCGACGCTCGACCACGCCTTCGCCGTGAAAGATTTCGCGGGCGCCGACGAAGAGTACGTCGGTGGCGGCGACATGGGCGACGAGTAGTGCGATGCCCGACGACGTGAACACCACAGCTGCGGGCGTGAGCCGGCGGCGTCTCCTGCTCGGAGGCGCTGCCGGCGTCGGTGCGGCTGGCCTGGGTGCCGCCGGCGGTTACGTGTTCGGCGCATCGTCGACCGAACCCGACCCGCTTGCACCGATCGACGCGCCGCAGACGCCCTCCGAGGTCGGCTCGCTCGTCGTGCCTTTTCACGGTGCGCACCAGGCGGGCATCGAGCTCGAACCTCAGGCCCACAGCTCGCTCCTCGCCTTCGACCTGGTCAGCGGGGTCGATCGCGACGGCATCCGACGGATGCTCCGCCTCATCTCGAGCGACGCCGAACGACTCACGGCCGGGCGCCCGGCACTCGCCGACACCGAGCCCGAACTAGCGCTCACGCCCGCGCGACTCACCGTCACGGTGGGATTCGGTCCAGGCCTCGTCGATCGCGTCGACCCTGCTCGGCGACCTGACTGGCTCGCACCACTGCCGGCGTTCGCGATCGACCGACTCGAGCGGCGATGGTCGGGCGGCGACCTGCTGCTCGAAGTGGCAGCAGACGACCCGCTCACGATCGCCCATGCATCGCGCATGCTCGTGAAGGACATCCGTCGCTATGCCGGTGTTCGCTGGCGTCAAGACGGCTTTCGGAATGCTGCGTCGACCGTGCCGCACGGCTCAACGCAACGCAATCTGTTCGGTCAACTCGACGGCACGGCGAATCCTGCGACCGGCTCTGAGGCGTTCGCGCGCGTCGTCTGGCGCGAGGGGGCGTCTCCGGCGTGGTTGGCGGGCGGCACGAGCTACGTGATTCGACGCATCGCGATGAACCTCGACACGTGGGATGAGCTCGACCGCGGCAGCCGCGAGCAGTCCGTGGGTCGCCGGCTCGACAGCGGGGCGCCGCTGACCGGCTCGCACGAGTTCGACGTGCCCGACCTGGCGGCCCGAACGCCCAGCGGACTGCCGGTCATCTCTCCGATCGCGCACGTCGCGCGGGCTCGATCGAGCGACGGGGCTCCGCAGATCTTCCGCCGCGGCTACAACTTCGATGTGACGGCGCAGCAGGGCACCGATGCGGGGCTCATCTTCGGCTCGTTGCAGGCCGACCCGGTGCGGCAGTTCGTGCCGATTCAGCGCAGACTCGCGGAGGTCGACATGATGAACATCTGGACGACCCCGGTCGGCTCAGCCGTCTTCGCGGTGCCGCCCGGGTGCGTGCCGGGAGGCTTTATCGGCGACACGCTGCTGTAGGCGCGCGCCCGGTCAGTCGGCGTCGAGCGCGGCGTGTTCGAGCAAGAGCATGCGGTACGTCTCGGCGTTGCTCCGGATGCCCGCCACCTCGTCATCGGTCAACTCGCGCCGCACCTTCGCGGGCACGCCGGCGACGAGCGACCGCGGTGGCACGATGGTGCCTTCGAGCACGACCGCGCCCGCGGCGACGAGCGACTCCCGCCCGATCACCGCACCACTGAGCACCGTTGAGCTCATGCCGATGAGGCAGTCATCTTCGATGATGCAGCCGTGCAGCATCGCGTTGTGGCCGACGCTTACTCCCCGGCCCACAATGGTCGGCCTGCCCGGGTCGCCGTGCGCGGTCACGTTGTCTTGCAGGTTCGAGCCCTCGCCGAGCTCGATGAGGTCGCGGTCGCGGCGCAATACCGCCCCGTAGAACACCGAAGCCCGCGGGTGAATGCGCACCTGCCCGATGAGCGTGGCGTTCGGGGCGACCCAGGCAGCAGCATCCACGTGGGGTTCATGGCCGAAGATCGCGCGTCGCATGGTGCCTCCTGGGGCGATGGGGAGTGGGCGAGCCCCAGTCAACCAGACCGCCCCGCCTAGAATGGGGCCACTATGGCGACGTTCGGCACTCTCTCTGATCGGCTCACGGCAACCTTCACCGCACTGCGCACGAAGGGCAAGCTCAGCCCGGCCGACGTCGACGGCACGGTGCGCGAGATTCGCCGCGCGCTGCTCGACGCCGATGTCGCGCTGCCGGTCGTCAAAGACTTCACGGCTGCCGTGCGCGAGCGCGCCCTCGGCGACGAGGTCAACAAGGCTCTGAATCCCGCCCAGCAGGTCGTGCAGATCGTGAACGACGAGCTCATCACCATTCTCGGCGGGCAGCAGCGCCGCTTGCAGTTCGCGAAGAACCCGCCGACCGTCATCATGCTCGCGGGCCTGCAGGGCGCCGGAAAGACGACGCTCGCGGGCAAGCTCGCCAAGTGGCTGAAGGCGGATGGCCACACTCCGCTGCTCGTCGCCGCCGACCTGCAGCGCCCCAACGCGGTGCAGCAGTTGCAGGTCGTGGCCGAGCAGGCCGGGGTCGCGGTGTTCGCGCCCGAGCCCGGCAACGGCACGGGCAACCCGGTGAAGGTCGCGAA
>JBBQKE010000079.1:0-7015 GCA_038326585.1 Actinomycetales bacterium
AAGATCGGTGTGTACGAGATGATTAGCGTAGAGTGCGTCATCTTTCCCTGCTGATTCCTGAACCCGTCGATCATGGTGCTCGCTCTGATGTGTATGGTGGTCGGCGCGCTCGGCGCGGTTGCCCAGGCCGACATCAAGCGCATCCTGTCGTTCACGCTGGTCAGCCACATCGGCTACATGATTCTGGGCGTGGCGCTCGGCACGGTGGCGGGCACGGCCGCAGCGATCTTCTACATCGTGCACCACATCGTCGTGCAGACGACACTCTTCCTCGCCGCCGGGCTCGTTGAGCGCGAGGCGGGCAGCACCTCGATCACCCGCATCGGGGGCCTCCTTGCGAGCGCTCCCATCGTCGCTGTGCTGTTCTTCATCCCGGCCCTCAACCTCGGCGGCATTCCGCCGTTCTCAGGATTCATCGGCAAGCTCGGCCTTTTCCAGGCCGCCGCCGAGCAGGGCGATGCGCTCGCTTACCTTCTCATCGGCGCCGGCGCCCTGGTCTCGCTTCTCACCCTGTACACGCTCGTCCGGGTCTGGAACCTCGCGTTCTGGCGACCCTCGGGCGACGTCGAGGGCGATGAGACGCGCTTGCTCCGCACGGTCGAAGAGGCACCACTCTTGACGGGTTCGATCGCCGTCACCAAGACGACCCCTCGGCTCATGACCCTCAGTACGGGTGCCATGGTGGTGGTCGGCATCGCCCTCACAGTGTTCGCCGGGCCGCTCTATGGGGTCGCCGATCGCGCTGCCCAGAATCTCGATGGCCCCGAGCCTTACATCCAACTGCTGTTCCCCGACTTCGAAGAGGGAGTCGCCGAATGACCGACAACACCGTCGCCGTCGTCACCGAGCCCTCGCGCCGCGCCTCGATGCTCGAGCAATCGCCGCTTCTTCTCGCGCTCGTCGTGCTGTGGATGCTGCTCTGGGGTTCGTTGAGCCCGCTGACGATCGTCACCGGCATCATCGTCGCGCTGGCCGTGACCCGCGCCTTCTACCTGCCGCCGGTCGAGCTGCCGGGCCGATTCAATCCGTTCTGGTTCGCCGTCTTCCTCGGTCGATTCTTGGGCGAGCTGTCGGTCGCCTCGTTCCAGGTCGCGCTGCAGGCGTTCGCCCGCACGCCCGTGCCGCGCAGCGCGATCGTGCGCGTCGATCTGCGCACGCGATCTGACTTCATCCTGACCGGTGTCTCGTTGGCGGTCTCGCTCGTGCCGGGCTCTCTCGTCATCGAGGTCGATCGAGCGAACGCACGTCTCTACGTGCACCAACTCGCCGTGACGACCGCCGAGGATGCCGAGAAGGCGCGCGCTCACGTGCTCAGCCTTGAGCACGATCTGCTGCGGGCCTGGGGCTCGCGTGAGGAGTGGGAGGCGGTGCGGTCGTGATCGATGTCGTGCTGTATCTCGCCGGAGGCATGCTCGCCGCCGCCGCCCTGCTCCTGCTGTACCGCGTGGTCGTGGGTCCGTCACTCGTCGACCGCATCATCGCTTCTGACGTGCTGCTCACGACTCTCATCATCGTTGTCGGCGCTGAGATGGCGATCAACGAGCACACTCGCACCATTTCGCTCATGGTCGTGCTCGCCGTCATCGGCATCTTCGGCAGCGTGTCTGTCGCACGATTCGTGCAGCGAGCGCCGTCGACCTCGGCGTCGGGCGGAGAGGCAGAGCTGTGATCGTCGAATTGCTGCGAGCATCCACGAGCTTCGTCGACAGCGAACCGGTTGTCTCGGTTCTCGACGCGATCGCTGCCGTCTTGCTGCTGCTGGCTGCCTTCTTGACCCTCGCCGCCGCCGTCGGTCTCATCCGCTTTCCGGATGCTCTCTCGCGCCTGCACGCTGCCACCAAGCCGCAAATTCTCGGGGTGATACTCGTCGTTCTGGCTCTCGCCCTCAGCGTGCGCAGTTGGACGGTGCTACTGCTGCTGATCCCGGTCGTCGTCTTCCAGTTGCTCACGGCACCGATTTCGGCGCACATGGTGGGTCGCGCGGGGTATCGAACGGGCGACTACGAGCCCGAGACGCTGACGGCCGACGAGCTCGCGCCCGATGTGGCGGCTGCTGGCCGGTCTGATCTGCCGGGCGGGGGCTTCGGCGATGAGCCAGATTCGGCGAAGGGCCAGCAAGGCGGGTCGTAGACTCGACCCTATGTCGAAGGCCGACCACAAACCCCGTTCCCGCGTCGTCACAGACGGCATCGAAGCCACCACCTCGCGCGGCATGCTGCGTGCCGTCGGCATGGGCGATGACGACTGGGACAAAGCCCAGATCGGCATCGCGAGCTCGTGGAACGAGATCACGCCGTGCAATCTCTCGCTCGGCCGCCTCGCGCAGGCTGCGAAAGAGGGTGTGCACGCTGGCGGCGGCTACCCCTTGCAGTTCGGCACCGTGAGCGTGAGCGACGGCATCTCGATGGGTCACGAGGGCATGCACTTCTCGCTTGTGAGCCGCGAAGTCATCGCCGACTCGGTCGAGACCGTCATGCAGGCCGAGCGCCTCGATGGTTCTGTGCTGCTCGCCGGCTGCGACAAGTCGATTCCCGGCATGCTCATGGCAGCGGTGCGGCTCGACCTCGCGAGCGTCTTCCTCTACGCCGGGTCGATCGCACCGGGCTGGGTCAAGCTCAGCGACGGCACCGAGAAAGAGATCACGATCATCGATAGCTTCGAGGCCGTGGGGGCCGTCAAGGCGGGCAAGATGTCTGCCGAAGACGCCCACCGCATCGAATGCGCTTTCGCCCCGGGTGAAGGTGCCTGTGGCGGCATGTACACCGCCAACACGATGGCGAGCGTCGCCGAGGCGCTGGGCTTGAGCCTTCCGGGGTCAGCGAGCCCCGCATCCTATGATCGCCGTCGCGACATGTATGCCCACCGCAGTGGCGAGGCTGTCGTGAATCTGCTCAACAAGGGCATCACCGCGCGTCAGATCGTCACGCGCGAAGCGCTCGAGAACGCGGTGACCGTGGCCATGGCGCTCGGTGGCTCGACCAACGTCGTGCTGCACCTGCTCGCGATCGCGAACGAGGCCGAGGTGCCGTTCACGCTCGACGACTTCAACACCATCGGCAACCGCGTGCCGCACATCGGCGACCTCAAGCCGTTCGGCAACTACGTCATGAACGATGTCGACCGCCGGGGCGGACTCCCGGTGCTGCTCAAGGCTCTGCTCGACGCTGGTCTGCTGCACGGCGGCGTCATGACGGTGACGGGCAAGACGATGGCCGAGAACCTGGCCGAATTGAACCCCGATCCGCTCGACGGCGAAGTGCTGCGCACCCTCGACAACCCGATTCACGCGACGGGCGGCATCACGATCTTGAAGGGTTCGATGGCTCCCGAGGGGGCCGTCGTCAAGACCGCCGGTTTCGACGCGGCGATCTTCGAGGGCCCGGCGCGCGTGTTCGAACGCGAGCGAGCGGCGATGGATGCCCTCACTGCGGGCGAGATCTCAGCCGGCGACGTGGTGGTCATTCGCTACGAAGGCCCCAAGGGCGGCCCAGGCATGCGCGAGATGCTCGCCGTGACCGCCGCCATCAAGGGGGCGGGCCTCGGTAAAGATGTATTACTCTTGACCGACGGTCGATTCTCAGGCGGCACAACCGGACTGTGCATCGGCCACGTAGCTCCCGAAGCAGTAGACGCTGGTCCTATTGCTTTCGTGCGCGATGGTGATCTGATCCGGGTTGATATCGCTGCTCGCTCCATCGACCTACTGGTCGAGAAGGCCGAGCTTGAGGCGCGCCGCACCGACTGGGCGCCCCTGCCTCCGCGCTATACCCGTGGCGTTCTCGCCAAGTATTCAAAGCTCGTGCACTCGGCTGCTCAAGGAGCCGTCACGGGCTAGAACGCACAGGTAGTGCGTGCGGGCCATCCGTATCGATCACCGATCTCTCGCTAGGACATTCATCTCATGACCACGGAATCGACTCCCGTGACCTCGACCGCGGCCCCGACTCCGGTGCCGAAAGCATCCGCGCGCTCGGCCAAGGCTTCCGCCGAGCCCCCCATGCTCACGGGCTCCGGCGCCATTCTCGCCTCGCTCGAGAGGCTCGGCATCACCGACGTCTTCGGCCTGCCGGGGGGCGCGATCATGCCGTTCTACGACGAGCTGATGTCGTCGACGGCGATCCGCCACATCCTTGTTCGCCACGAGCAGGGCGCGGGCCACGCTGCCGAGGGCTACGCCGCCGCGAGCGGGCGCCTCGGTGTCTGCATTGCCACCTCGGGCCCCGGCGCGACCAACCTCGTCACCGCGATCGCGGATGCTCACATGGACTCGGTGCCCCTGCTCGCGATCACCGGCCAGGTGTTCTCGACCTCGATGGGCACCGACGCCTTCCAAGAGGTCGACATCACCGGCATCACGATGCCGATCACGAAGCACTCGTTTCTCGTCACCGACCCGGCTGATGTGCCGGGGGTCATCGCTGCCGCCGTGCACATCGCGACGACCGGGCGTCCCGGTCCCGTTCTCGTCGACGTCACGAAAGACGCGCAGCAGAAGTCGGCGCCCTTCATTTGGCCGCCGAAGGTCGATCTTCCCGGCTACCGCCCGGTCACGAAAGCGCACGGCAAGCAGATTCAGGCCGCCGCGCAGCTCATCGTCGAGTCGCGCAAGCCCGTGCTCTACGTGGGTGGCGGCGTGATTCGGTCGGGCGCGAGTGCCGAGCTGCTGGCGTTCGCCGAGAAGACCGGTGCGCCCGTGGTGACGACCCTCATGGCCCGCGGTGCTTTTCCTGACTCCCACCGGCAGAACCTCGGTATGCCGGGCATGCACGGCACGGTTCCCTCGGTGCTGGCCCTGCAAGAGAGCGACTTGCTCATCGCGATCGGTTCGCGCTTCGATGACCGCGTGACGGGCAAGGTGAGTGAGTTCGCTCCCGGTGCGAAGGTCATCCACATTGATATCGACCCCGCTGAGATCGGCAAGATTCGTCACGCTGACGTGCCGATCGTGGGGGATGCCCGCGAAGTGCTGCTCGATCTTCTCCCCGCCTACGAGGCTGCAGCCAAGACAACCGCGCCTGACACGGCCGACTGGTGGAAACGTCTCGAAACTCTGCGCACGCAGTACCCGCTCGGATACGTCGACGATCCCGACGACGGACTGCTGGCCCCGCAAGCGGTCATCGAGGCGATCGGGCGCCTATCGGGCCCCGAGGCGGTCTACGCCGCGGGCGTGGGGCAGCACCAGATGTGGGCCGCGCAGTTCATCAAGTACGAGCGCCCCGGGGCGTGGCTCAACTCTGGCGGTGCCGGCACGATGGGGTATGCCGTGCCTGCCGCCATGGGCGCCAAGGTCGCGCAGCCCGATCGGCTCGTGTGGGCGATCGACGGCGACGGCTGCTTCCAGATGACGAACCAAGAACTCGCCACCTGCACGATCAACAACATTCCCATCAAGGTGGCGATCATCAACAACTCTTCGCTCGGCATGGTGCGGCAGTGGCAAACGCTGTTCTACGACGGTCGCCATTCGTTCACCGACCTCGAGACGGGGTCGAAAAACGCCGGCGAGCAGACGCGCATGATTCCCGACTTCGTCAAGATGGCCGATTCGTACGGAGCACTCGGCATCCGGGTCACGAAGCCCGAAGAGATTGAGCCCGCGATCCGGCTCGCCATGGAGACGAACGATCGCCCCGTGGTCATCGACTTCATCGTGAGTCGTGACGCCATGGTGTGGCCGATGGTGCCGCAGGGGGTTGGCAACTCGTCGGTGCAATATGCCCGCGATCACGCCCCCGACTGGTACGAGGAGTAAGCCGCCATGACCTACCACGTGCTCTCCCTGCTCGTAGAAGACAAGCCCGGCCTGCTGACGCGCGTCGCGGGTCTGTTCGCGCGGCGTGGCTTCAACATCCGTTCTCTCGCCGTCGGCACGACCGAGATCGAAGGTCTCTCTCGCATTACGGTCGTCGTCGAGGTCGAAGGTTTGCCGCTCGAGCAGATCACGAAGCAGCTCAACATGCTGATCAACGTGCTCAAGATCGTCGAACTCGACTCGTAGAGCTAGGTGCAGCGCGAGCACCTGCTCATCAAGGTTCGCGCCGACAACACCACTCGGTAGCAGATTCTCGAAGCCGTGAATCTGTTCCGTGCCCGAGTCATCGACGTGGCCACCGACTCGCTCGTCATCGAGGTGACGGGCGATAGCGCCAAGGTCGAGGCGTTGCTGCGGGTGCTCGAGCCTTACGGCGTCAAAGAGATCGCGCAGTCGGGCCTCGTCGCTATCGGGCGCGGGTCGAAGAGCATCAGCGAGCGCGTACTCAAGAGCTGAGCGCGGCCGCCATCATTCCTGGCACCAGCCACCCACCCCGAATCCCAAGGAGAAAACCTCGTGACCGAGATCTACTACGACAATGACGCCGACATCGCGCTCATCCAGAGCAAGAAGGTCGCGATCGTCGGCTACGGCTCGCAGGGCCACGCCCACGCCCAGAACCTGCGCGACAGCGGCGTCTCGGTGTCGATCGCCCTCAAGGCGGGCTCGAAGTCGATTCAGAAGGCCACCGACGACGGTTTCAGTGTCATGACCGTCGCCGACGCCGCCGAGTGGGCCGACGTCATCATGATCCTCGCGCCCGACCAGCACCAGCGCTCGATCTTCGCCGACAGCATCAAAGACAAGCTCACGCCGGGCAAGACCCTCGCTTTCGCACACGGCTTCAACATCCGCTTCGGCTACATCGATGCTCCCGAGGGTGTCGACGTGATTCTCGTCGCGCCGAAGGCGCCGGGGCACACCGTGCGGCGCGAGTTTGTCGCGGGACGCGGCATTCCCGACATCATCGCCGTCGAGAACGACGCGACCGGCACGGCGTGGGATCTCGCGCTGTCATATGCCAAGGCCATCGGCGGCACGCGCGCTGGCGTCATCAAGACCACGTTCACCGAAGAGACCGAGACCGATCTGTTCGGCGAGCAGGCCGTGCTTTGCGGCGGAACCTCGCAACTCGTGCAGTACGGCTTCGAGGTGCTCACCGAAGCCGGCTACCAGCCCGAGATTGCCTACTTCGAGGTG
>JBBQKE010000080.1:0-7008 GCA_038326585.1 Actinomycetales bacterium
GTCCGAACGGATCGGGCAAGTCGACGCTGCTCGGTGTGCTCGCGGCGAGCATCCCGCCCGATGCCGGCCGGCGCAGCGCGCGGCCCCGTGTGCGCGTGGGAGTGCTTGCGCAGGACACTCGCCTGACCGAGCCGCACCGCACACCGCGCGACCTCTACGCGGCCGCGCTTGGCGAAGGTCGAGCCGCGGCGGTGCCGCTCGTCACCCTGGGGTTGCTGAGCGAGCGCGACCTCGAGCGGCCTGTCGGCGCACTGTCAGTCGGGCAGCAACGGCGAGTGGAGCTCGCACTCATGCTCGGGCGGCCTCCGCACGTGCTGCTGCTCGACGAGCCGACGAATCACCTGTCATTGCGGCTCGCGACCGAGCTCGAAGAGGCGCTCGGCACGCACCCCGGCGCGGTCGTCGTCGCGAGCCACGACCGCTGGCTGCGCCGTCGTTGGTCGGACGCCGAGCTCGCGCTGGGCGCGCTCAGCGGCGACCGGCGATGAGGCGCAGGCGCACTGCCTGACCGGGGCGCAGCTGGGCGAGCAGGTCGAGCGAGGCGTCGACGACGACAGCGATCACGGGGTACCCGCCCGTCACGGGATGATCCGGCCCCAGCACGGTCGGCGCCCCGTCGGGAGAGACCTGGATGCTCCCGCGCAGCATCCCCTCGCTCGCCAGTTCGACGCCCACGAGGTCGGCCACACGCTCGAGCGCGGGCCCCTCGAGGCGCACTCCCGTGCGGTCGCTGCGGGCCGAGGTCGTCCACTCGCTCGTGAGCAGCAGCCGCCAGGCTTCGGCGGTGAACCACTCGTGTCGCGGACCGGGTCGCACCCCGAGCTCGACGACCCCGTCGGTCGGGGGATCCACCGGCACAAGGTCGGCCGCCGGCACGGGGGCTGCGGGTTCGGGGCCGAGCGGCAGCACGTCGCCCGCGCGCAAGGGCGCGGGGCCGAGCGCAGCGAGGGTGTCTCGCGAGCGCGAGCCGAGCACGAGGGCAACGTCGACGCCGCCCCGAACCGCGACTGTTGACCTCAGCCCGTGCGTGACAGACCCGAGATGCAATTCGCTCGCCGTCTCGGCGAGGGACGCCGTGTGCGGCTCGACCGGCGTGCGCGAGCCGTCGATGCTACCCGCTGAGCGGTCAACGAGCACCGCGTCGCTCCACGCGCCGGTCACTGAGAACCAGGTGCCAGCCGGCAGCGCGAGGCGCAGCCCACCGAGCAAGCACTCCAGCGCCGCGGCACTCTCGTCGTTTCCGACGAGCCGGTTCGCGAGCCGGTGGGCGGCCCGGTCGAATGCGCCCGAGGCGCTCACCCCGAGCGAGGCGAGACCCGGTCGGCCCAGGTCGTGCACGAGCGAGAGCGGCCCGGCAGCGATGACGCCCACGTCGGCGGTCACCGTTTCACCGCCTCGAATCGCACCCGAGTGCCCGCAGTGACGAGGGCGGGGGAGTCGCGGTCGGCATTCCACAGGGTTGCCGTTGTGTGCCCGATCAGCTGCCATCCGCCCGGCGACTCGCGGGGGTAGACGCCGCAATACTCGGCGGCGAGCGCAACAGCGCCCGCCGGCACCAGTGAACGTGACGTTGCGCGCCGCGGCACCGGAGGCAGCGCGTCGTCAATGGGCACGAGGTAGGGGAACCCCGGGGCGAAGCCGATGAATGCGCACACCCACTCGACGGCGGTGTGCCGCGCTGCCACGGCCTCGAGCGAGCATCCCCAGGCTGTGGCGACGACGTCGAGGTCGTCACCGTCGTACTCCACGGGCAGGGTGAGTGTCAGACCCGACGGGAGGTCGCCTGCACCGTCGGTCGGAGCGTGTGCGACGAGCCACTGCTCGATCGCTCCGAGACCGGTCGTGCCTGGGTCGAGGCGCACGAGCACCGTGCGCGCCGCAGGCACGAGCTCGACGATGCTGGGGTGACGTGATGCGCTCCACTGCGCGTACGCCGAGAGTGCGAGCTCGAGCGTGTCGAATTCGGCGAGCAGCGCGCGATCGCCGCAGGGCAGCACCCTCATACGAAGGCGGCCACCGTGACGCCCGCCTCGTCAAGGGCCGCGCGAACCGCACGCGCGAGCTCGACGGCGCCGGGTGTGTCACCGTGCACGCACAGCGAGTCGACCCGGGCAGCGACCTCGGTGCCATCGATCGCGACGACGACCCCCGCGGTCGCGATGCGTACGGCCCGAGCGGCGACGTCGACCGGGTCGGTGAGCACGGCTCCCTCGAGCGAGCGCGGAGCGAGAGTGCCATCGGCCAGGTATCCGCGATCGGCGAACGCTTCACGCACGAAGCGCACCCCGGCTCGCTCGCAGGCCGTGGTGATGGCCGACCCAGGCAGGCCCAGCACAGGAAGACCGAGCGCACGCGCGACATCGGCGACGACCTCGGCCACCTCGAGGTCGACCGCGATGCGGTTGTAGAGCGCGCCGTGCGGCTTCACGTACCGCACCGAACCGCCGGCGTGCGAGGCAATGCCCTCGAGCGCCGCGATCTGATACAGCAGGTCGGCGTGCAGTTGCTCGGCGGGCACTTCCATCTCGCGACGACCGAACCCGGCCAGATCGCGGTACGACGGATGCGCACCGATCGCGACGCCGTGCTGCACCGCGGTGCGGCTTGCGGCGAGCATGACCGCCGGGTCGCCCGCATGGAACCCGCAGGCCAGATTCGCGCTCGTGACGAGGGGAAGCATGGCCGTGTCGTTGCCCATGACCCAGGCACCGAACGATTCGCCGAGATCGCTGTTGAGGTCGACGGCAAGCATGCCGAAAGCCTACGCCCGTGCCACCGGCGACGCGCAGGCCCTCAAGGCCCCCCGGATGCGGACTGTGCGGTCACCGTCGCCTGAGTGATAATGCGAGGGGGTCCCAGCACGCGAACGAGCATGCGGACCGCGGGTCGCCGGGATAGGTCTCCCGGTCGGCGCATGAGAGCGATGAAAGGGGGCTTCGCATGCCGCTCGGCCTGCCTCCGCACCTCGCCACGCGCACGACCACCACCGCTGTTACCCGGGCGGGTCACGCGGCAGCCGCCGTCTGCCTCATCGGGGTCGGCGTCATCGTGGTCTCGATCCACGCTCACTTGCCTCAGTTCGTCGCATGGCCCGCCCTCGTCGTGCTCGTGCCGATGATCGTGCTGCTCATTCTGCTCGAGCGCGCGCCGTCGAGGTTCATCGCGTCGAGCTACCTCGTCATCGGTGCACTCTGCGTGTTCTGGTACACCTTGATCACTTCGGCCCAGCTCGATACTCCTGTTGCGAACGACGACTACACGATCGGGCTGTTCAAGATTGCGCTCATTCTGGTTATCGGTGTGGGCCCCCGGCTGGGTGCCTCGATGCTGTGGACGACCGGCGGGTTCGTGATCGGTGAGCTGGCATCGTTTTTCGCCCTCCTGTGGCTGGGATCGCCTTGGCGCATCGACGTGACGACGATGACCGTCTGGTTCATCGTTGTCGGTTTGCTGGCCTTGCTGCGCATCGACCTGTTCACGTCTCGCGATTCTCAGATCGAGCTATATCGCGCGGCGCGCGACGAGATGCTTGCCGAGGTGCGCAGCACCTTCGAAGCCCGCGCTACCGCTCTGCTGCATGACACCGTGCTGAACCAGCTGGCGGTCATTACGTCCACGCAGCAGGCGCTCTCGACCGAGGCTCGTGAGAGCATTCGCAGTGATCTGGTGCTCATCGTCGGCCAGGAGTGGTTCGATACCGAATCGTCGACGCGGCACCCGGCTAGTGATCGCGCCCAGCGCCTGCGGGCAGTGATCGACGACGCCGCTGCCGGAGCCGTCCGGGTCGCCGTGACGCCCGACACCGGCGCGCTTGACGCCCTCGACGGAGAATCGTTTGACGAGTTCAGTCGAGCGATCGCGCAGTGCATCGCCAATGTGCGTCGCCACGCCCACGCCACCACCGTCGACGTCGTGCTCGGAAGCACCGCCTCAGAAGTCTCGGCCATGGTGATCGATGACGGTCGAGGCTTCTCGCCCCATGACAGCACCGACGGGCGGCTCGGGGTTGGCACGAGCATCGTCGGGCGGCTTGAGACCGTCGGAGGGTCGGCGGTCGTCTGGTCCCGGCCAGGTGCGGGCACCTCGGTACTGCTCAGAGTCCCCTTTTCTGCGCGGGTCGACACGGAGGTCGACACGTGAGCGGGTACTCACAGGCGGGCGTTCTTGGGCTCTCGCCGCCAGAAGTAACCCTCGAGCGTCTCGATCCGCTGTCGGCGGCGGCTGCTCGACCGGTCACGACCGGCGCGGCGGCTCTCGCCCTAGCGATTCCGCCTCTCACCGTCGCTACGCGATGGTCCGAGATCGTTCAACCCCTGTGGCTCGTCGTGGCGTTGGCCGCCCTCATCGCCGCCGTCTGGTTGATGCTGGATCGATCGCGACTCAATCGGCCAGTGTGGCGGGCGCCTTCGGCTCAACTGTTGCAATTGCTGCTCGTCACTATGGCGGTCGCGAGTGCGCTGTCGACGCTCGGCACCAACGCTTACGTGCGTGACAACTGGGCACCGCTCACGATCGGCATCGTGCTCGTGGCGCTGACTCCCTACCGGCCGGCGAGAGAGCTCGCGCTGTGGGCGACTGTGCACACTCTCGTGTGCGCTGTACTCGGCATTCTGCAGGCGCCGTGGGCGGTCTCCGACGCGCCGACGCTCGCCTACGCGGTCACCGGATCGCTGCCGGTTGCGGTGCTGGGATTCGCGGCAGCGGCCTACGCGCGCTCGCTCAACGGTTCAATCGCGCGGTGGAAAGAGCGGGCCTGGGTGGCGGCAGCAGAGACCGCTGGTCGTCAGCGCGGGAGTGTCGCGCGATCTGTGCAGCAGCAGCGCATCACGACCCTCAACCTCGAGGTCGTGCCGTATCTCAGCCGTGCGGTCGACGCCGACGAGCTGACCGACGACGACCGCGACGAAGCTCGACGACTGGCCCGCAGCATTCGCGCGTTGCTCGTGGCCGAGATCGAGCGAGGGTGGGCTGAGACGATGCTCGACGAGCTGGTCGGGCGGTATCCGCACCTCAACATCGTGGCGCGAGCCGACGACCCCGGTAATGCGGGCGGCAGAGCGGCCCTCGAGCAGCGCACGCTGCTGCGAGCCATTGCTGAGCTCAGCATCCGTCGCTTGGCGGCGACTGAACTCGACCTGCGGTTGCAGAGCGAGGAGGGGCGATTGCAGGTTCGCTGGCTCATCAGCACTCCACGGCCAACGGCTGATGCGCGGCGAGAGCTGCGTGGGGTCATCGAGCTCATTCGTGGCGTCACCGATCGTTCTCGCGTCTTCGAACAGTCGGGCCGAATCGCTCTAGAGTTTGAATATGGATTCTGACGCGCGCCCGGACACCCGGGTTCGCCTCGCCATTCTTGATGACCATGAGTTGCTGCTCGACAGCCTGTCGACGTGGATCGCCGCACACGCGCCCGACTTCGACCTCGTGCTGACAGCCCCCACGTGGTTCGAGCTCGTACAGAGCGACCAGTTTCCGACCGACCTCGTGCTGCTCGACTTTCAGTTGCAAGAGCCCGTGTCGATCGAGGCTCGAGTTCGCACGTGCCGGGCTGCGGGCGCCAGAGTCATCGTGCTGACGAGCCTCGACACCGCCGAAGCGCGCGATCGTGCGTTCGAAGCGGGGGCATCGGCCTTTCTCTCGAAGACGATGCCTCTCGGCGAGGTCATGGAGACCGCACGACGCGTGATGGGCATGGAACTCACGGGCGAGCCTGTGCGTGACTGGAGGCCGCTGCCGAGGGGAGCACAGCATCCGGCTCGACCCAAACTGTCCGTCAGTGAGAAAGAAGCGTTGGCGCTCTATGCGAGCGGCAGCAGCATGAGCGAAGTGGCGGCCCAGATGAACGTGCAGTATGAGACCGCCAAGACCTATCTGCGGCGCGTGCGCGAGAAATACGCGCGTGCCGGCCGCCCTTCGAGCACAAAGGCTGACCTCATGCGGCGGGCAGCCGAAGATGGGTACCTGATCTGATGGCAAAACTCTACTTTCGCTATGGCGCGATGAACAGTGGCAAGAGCACGTCGTTGCTTCAGGCGGCCTACAACTATGAAGAGCGCGCTCAGACGGTAGTGCTAGCCAAGCCGCGGGTCGACACGAAGGGTGACCAAACCATCGTGTCTCGCCTCGGCGTCACCCGGCCCGTCGACTTCACGATCGATCTCGATGACGATGTGTACGCACGCTTTCAAGCACACCGTGCCGCCATCGTGCGGCAGACGGGGTCTGATGTGTCGTGCCTGCTCGTCGATGAGGCGCAGTTTCTCAGCATGCAGCAGGTCGACGATTTGCTGCGCATCGCGATTCGCGAAGACGTTCCTGTGCTCGCCTACGGAATCCGCACCGACTTTCAGACCGTGGCGTTTCCGGGTAGCCGTCGCTTGCTCGAGGTCTCGCACTCGCTCGAAGAGCTCAAGACCATTTGCCGGTGCGGACGCAAGGCTATCTTCAACGCCCGCTCGATCGACGGAGTCTTCGTCTTCGACGGCGACCAGGTCGCCATCGACGGTGTCGATGTCGCCTACGAAAGTCTGTGCGGCGCGTGCTATCTCGACGAGTCGGGAGACTCGCTCGCGTCGGGCTGGCGAGCGCCGGTAGGGCTGGAAGCTGCGCTCGAGCAAGGGCCCGACGCCGACTTCAGCTGAGCTGCGTTGCGGTGAGACCATCGCAGAGACAGCAATCGGGACCGCCCGCAGGCGATCCCGATCAACTCAGTCGGGGTAACAGGATTTGAACCTGCGGCCTCGTCGTCCCGAACGACGCGCGCTACCAAGCTGCGCCATACCCCGGTGCCGCCCCGATGACGTCGGGGCAACTCGTCAAGAATAGCCGATGTCGTCGGCCACGAGCGTCACGAGCACCGCCTCGGGCGGGCAGGCGAAGCGGATCGGCGCATAGATCGAAGTTCCGATGCCGGCGGAGACGTTCAGGTACGACGCTTTGTGCGCGTGTTGCCAGACCGAGAGCGACCGCGCTCGCTCGCGCGGCAGGTCGCAGTTCGTCACGAGGGCG
>JBBQKE010000081.1:0-6998 GCA_038326585.1 Actinomycetales bacterium
ATCGGCGTGCTGCTGCTCGCGGTCATGCTGCCCTCGAGCGAACTCGCCATCGGATGGTTCGGCGCCACGCCCGCGGTCACCGCCGCGGCGCTCGTCTATCTGCAGATCGCCTGGTGGGGCATTCCGGCGATGCTGCTGGTGCTCGCCGCGACGGGTCTGCTTCGGGGACTGCAGGATGCCCGCACGCCGCTCATCGTCGCCGCCGCAGGATTCGCAGCCAACATCGCCCTCAATGCCGTGCTGATCTACGGGCTCGGGCTCGGCATCGCGGGTTCGGCGATCGGAACGGTGATCGCGCAGTGGGCCATGGCCGCGGTGCTCATCGCCGTGTGCGTGCGTCATGCGCGCGCGGCGCAGGCCTCGCTGCGGCCGGGGCGCGCGGGCATCACTGCCGCTGGCCGCGCGGGCTCGTGGCTGCTGCTGCGCACGGTGAGCCTGCGCGTCGCGCTCGTTGTCACGGTCGTCGTCGCGACCGGCTTCGGCACGACAGAGCTCGCCGCGACCCACGTCTGGTTCGCGATCTACAGCCTGCTCGCGCTTGCGCTCGACGCCCTCGCCATCGCGGGCCAGGCGCTCATCGGGCACGGCCTCGGGGCGTCTGACGTCGAGCGCGTGCATGCGATCACCCGGCGCCTGCTGGCGTGGGGAGCTGTGGTCGGGGTCGTGCTCGGAGTCATCGTCGTGGCGAGCATCCCGCTCATCGCCCTCGGCATGACCTCTGATGATGCGGTGCGCGCCGCTCTGCCATTCACGCTCGTCGTGCTCGCGATCGGGCTGCCACTCGCGGGCGTCGTCTTCGTGCTCGACGGCGTTCTCATCGGCGCGGGCGACGGACGGTACCTCGCGTTCACGGGCGTGCTGAACCTGCTGGCATACCTCGCCGTGCTGCCGTTCGTCGACGAGCTCGGCTGGCTGCTGGCGGCGTTCACCTTCGTCTACCTCGGCGCGCGAGCGCTCACCCTCGGCCTGCGTGCTCGCGGGTCGGCCTGGATCGTGACCGGCGCCGAGCGCTGACGATAACGGGCGCCCGAGCCGAAACTCAAACGCCCGATCTCGCCAAGTCGAGACTCAGTTCTTGAACGCGTCTTTCACGTCGTCGCCGGCCTGCTTGAGGTTCGCCTTCGTCTGGTCAGCGTGACCCTCGGCTTCGAGGCTCTCGTTGCCCGTGACCTTGCCGGTGCCTTCTTTGACTTTGCCGCCGAGCTCTTCGCCCTTGTGGCTCATCTTGTCTCCTGCATCATTCATGTTCGACTCCTTGTCGTCGTCGGTGTTCGTGTCGATCTCGTGAATCGACTGGGCTCACCGTGGCACCGCTGACCCCTGACGCGCACCCCCTTGACATCACAGCAAGCGACGCGATCCGTGCCGGGCACCCGGCTGTTAGCGTTGTCGCGCGTGCTCCGATCGATCGATCGACGAGCGCGAGCATCCTTCTCTCGAAAGATTGTCGTGACCACTTCTGCGGGCACCCGCCCCTCCCTCACCGCCTGGCGCCTCGCCGTCTTCGCGGTCTTCGCGATCAATGGCCTCGCCATGGCGAGCTGGTTCGCTCGCACCCCCGCGATTCGAGACGCGCTCGACGTGCGCACCGATGAGTTCGGCGTTCTCATCATGGGAATGGCTGCGGGGTCGATTGCTGGCCTGCTCGCCTCGTCGCACATCATTGCTCGCATCGGCTCGCGCTCGACGATTCTCGTGGCGCTGCTAACGTGCCTCGGTGCGCTCGCCCTCATGGGCTTCGGCTCCACGACCCTGGGTTCTTTCGGCGTCACCTTCGTCGCTCTCGTGCTGTTCGGCGCCTCGACCGGCATCACCGATGTCGCCATGAACGTCGAGGGTGCGGGTGTTGAGCAAGCGCAAGGGCGCAGCATCATGCCCTGGTTCCACGCGTCGTGGAGCATCGGCACGATCATCGGTGCCGGCATCGCCGCGGGCGTCACCGCGCTTGGTGTGCCGCTCGACGTGCACCTGGCATCGATGGCGGTGCTGCTCGCCGTGGCCACGCTGTTTGCCGTGCGCCACCTGCCGAAGCACCGAGTTCTGCCGGGTCTCGACGACGACGGCCCGGGCCCGGCGCGCACGACCTTCGCCGAACGCATGGCGATCTGGCGTGAGCCTCGCACGCTCATCATCGGGCTCATCGTGCTCGGCATGGCCTTCGCCGAGGGGTCGGCCAATGACTGGCTCGCCCTCGCCATGGTCGACGACCGGGGCGTTGCCGAAGCCACCGGCGCCCTCTATTTCGGGCTCTTCGCGACGGCTATGACCGCCGGCCGCATCGGCGGAGTCTGGGTGCTCGACCGCTTCGGCCGCGTACCCGTGCTCCGCGCGTCAGCGTTGCTCGCGATGGCAGGCATCGCCGTACTGATTCTCGTGCCGAATCCCATCGCGGCGGCGGTCGGCATCGTCGCCTGGGGGCTCGGAGCGGCGCTCGGTTTTCCGGTCGGCATGTCTGCCGCCGCCGACGAGCCGTCGAAGGCCGCTGCGCGAGTGGCCGCTGTCGCGACGGTGGGCTATTTCGCCTTTCTCGTCGGACCGCCCGTGCTCGGGTTCTTGGGCGAGCAGTTCGGGCTGCTCAACGCCTTCTGGGTCGTGCTCGTGCTCATCGCGCTCGCCTTCGTCGCGACTCCGGCGGCGCGCGAGAGCGGTTCGGCGGCGGGCGCCACCCCGATGCCTGCTTCGGATGCCCGCGCCTAAGCTCGCGACATGACCAGCACCGCCTCCGCGCGCCCCGCCCTGCCCGCCGACCTCGATCTGACGAGCCGCGCGGCCCTCGTCACCGGGTGCGGATCAGCGCAAGGCATCGGCTTCGCCACGGCTCGCGCGCTCGCCGAGCGTGGAGCCCGCGTCGCCATGACCGCCACGACGTCACGCATCGACGATCGCGCTGCCGAGCTGCGGGCGCTCGGGTTCGAGGCGCACGGCGTCATCGCGCGGCTCGAGACAGAGCGGGCGGCGGACGACGCCGTCGCGGCGGTGCGCGACCTAGTCGGCGACCCCAGCATCCTCGTCAACAACGCGGGCATGATCGCGACGGGCGAGCAGTTTCCGCGGGGCGACATCGAGATGAGCGTCGACGAGTGGCGCAGCGCCGTCGACGTCAATCTCACGAGCGTCTTTCTCGTGACACGCGCGGTCATCGCGGGCATGCGGTCGCAGGGCTGGGGCCGCGTCATCAGCGTCGCCTCCACGACGGGGGCGGTGCAGGCGGCGCGCGACGACCTCGGCTACGCCACGGCGAAGGCTGGCGTGCTCGGCTTCACCCGCGGGCTCGCGGTCGACGAGGCGCGCCGCGGCATCACGGTCAACGCTGTCGCCCCCGGCTGGATCGCGACGGCCTCGCAGCTCGAGCAAGAGGCGGAGGAGGGCGAGCTCGTCCCGCTCGGGCGCAGCGGCACCTCCGCCGAAATCGCAAGTGCCATTGCGTGGCTCGCGAGCCCGGGCGCGAGCTACATGACCGGCCAGCTGCTCGTTATCGACGGCGGCAATGGCATCGCCGAGGAGCGCCGCCCCGGCCTCTGGGCGTGAACGCGCTCAGCAAACCGAGCCGAACATCCGCTGGCTAGTCTCGACGTGTGGAGTCCGTAGCGTTCTTCCGAAACACGAGTCTCGGCCACCCGACGAGTCCGGATCGCGAGTCTCTCGAACGGTCATTCATCGAGGCCGGTGCGCAATCGGTGCGGTCTTTCCAGACCAACGGCACCGTGTTCTTTGCTGCGGATGACCCCGTCGTGACGGCGCACCGTGCTCGGAATTTCCTGTCAGACAACTACGACGACTCCGTACTCGTGCGAAGCGCGGCCCGCGTTCAGCAGAATTTAGCCACTTTCCCGATCACTGACTCGGCGAGCGACCACTACCGCGCTCGTCGAGCGGCGGCTCGGCACCATCGGAACATCCAGAACACTGGGGACTCTCCAACGGCTCAGTCGGCAGCTCACGGCCTGACGAAGGGCGCAGCTGAAAGACGCTCCACCGGATGAGCCACGCTGAAATCGCACCCCGGCCGGACTCTCAATAGTGAAAGCGGCACTGATGGATGATCAGGCGCCCATCACGCACCTCGTACACCAGACGGTGTTCCCTCGTTATGCGTCGTGACCAAAGTCCCGACAGGTTTCCGCGCAAGGGCTCCGGCTTGCCGATTCCCCCGAATGGGCTCGCAAGGATGGCATCGACCAGCGCGTTGACGCGGTCGCGAACCTTCCTGTCGTTCTGTCCCCACCACTCATACTGCTCCCACGCGACCTCCGCCCACTCGAGGTCTTCCTCAGTCACTCGCGAATCAGCCTTCGACGCACCGTCTTGCCTTCTGCGACCTGCCGCTGCGCCACAGCGAGGGCTGCCATATTCGCCGGGCTGCTCAAGAGATGCACCGTCTCTACCAGCGAGTCGTATTCGTCGCGGGCCACGAGTACGACATCTCCCGCCTTGCGCGTGATCACCAACTCGACGCGATCCTCTAGGACTTCGTCAAGGGCACGCCCGAAGTTCGCTCGGGTCTCACTCACTGTCATCGCTCTCATGACAGCCATGCTACCAGTGTGTACTTGATCACGTACAGAGAACGATCGCCCCAGAACACGACAACGCTCGAGCGGCGCACGTCACCGTCATTCCCATTTACCGTGCCGAGGGGCTGAGCGCGCACTTGCCGCTTGCGATGCGACTGCTCATTCAGAAGCGCGACGGCAGCTTACAAGTGCACGCCGACGCCCTCAGCTACCAACCGCTCAACTGAATGAGTCGTGCTTAGGTGTGTATCGTCTCCGGATTCGGAACACGAGCATTAGCCCGAAATTTCCTGCTCTGGATGCCCACACTCAAAAGCTCGTTTCCGCTCGGCGGGTAGATTTGGGGCGATGAGCAACGATGTGGTGAGGATGGCGGATGAACTGGCTGCCGGAGAACTGTTGCTTCGGGCCTTTACCGTTGGTGATGCCGACGAGCTCCATCCAATCTTCTCCGATCCCTTGACGCACACCGTCGGGAACGGCCCGATCCAATACATCGAGCAGACCCGTGAGTGGCTCCGACGGCGTGCCGAACGAAGAAACCTGCATGGTGTCGTCTGGTACGGCGTACGACGCATCGACAACACGCTGATCGGAAACGCCGGACTGTTCATCGGGAGGACGGGAAGCGATCCAGAACTTGGTTTCGAGGTTCGCCACCAGTATCAGGGTCGTGGCTACGGGCGCCTCGCCGCCGTCGCTGTCGTCAACGAGGCTCACCACGCCGGATTCTCTCGAATTTGGGCAACCGTCTGACCAGGGAATGCCGCGTCTCTCCGAGTACTTTCCCTGGTGGGGTTTGTGGAGGATCGACTCGAACAAGACGACCGAGGCGGGCTCCTTTATCTGACACACCAAAGTGGGCCCCAATCAGTCTTGTCCACAGCGACTCTCTGTCGTTCAAACCCTTGAACTGAATGCGCCGTGCTTGCGTGTGTATTCCGGTTGACGCGCGTCCGCACAGCCGAGGAGCAACGGCGGGTCCATGGCGGCCGGCTGACGGGTCCGTGGCGTGGCCATGACGTGGTGCGGGCGCTGAAGGGTGGGCAAGGATCAATGTATGAACCAGACACGAATTGTGGAACTGCGGCAGGCTCAGGGCTGGACCCAAGAGCGTCTCGCAAATGCGAGCGGGGTTGGAATACGGACTGTGCAAAGGCTCGAGGCAGGCCAGGACGCGAACCTAGAAACGTTGGCGCTTGTCGCTGATGCTTTGCAAGTTCACGTGCGCGAGTTGTTCACGACCATCGACAACGCAACGTTGAGCAGCCGCGTCGAGTCGCTGCAAGATCGCGTAGACGACCAACAAGCTGCTCGAGACCGGATTAGTGGAGCGTGGCGTTGGCTCTACGTGGGAGTCGGCGTCGTCCTCACGCTTCTCAGCTTCACTTTCGCACAGGGGTTAGTGCTCTTCCTTTCGTACTGGATTGGGGGTTCCTTCATTCTTGTCGCTGTTCGCAGGCTCTACCTCGAACCACATCTCGATGAAAAGTTCCCGCTGTCACGCCGCAAGGAAAGTCCTCGCTTTCTCAGGGGTGGCACGCGCCACACGACCCAGGCGTCAGTGGACGAGACGAACTCACGAGTAGAACGGTGACCGCGGCCTCCGAATATCGGATGGCCCACTACCGTGGGAAAAGTGAGACTCGTCATTGCCCGCTGCTCCGTCGACTACGCGGGCCGGCTCAGTGCGCACCTGCCGCTCGCGAACAGACTGCTGATTCACAAGAGCGACGGCAGTCTGCTCGTGCACGCCGACGCGCTCAGCTATAAGCCGCTCAACTGGATGAGCCCGCCGTGCACCCTCGTCATCGACGTGCCCGACGACGACCAGCGTGCGGCCGGAGTCGCCGAGCTCTGGCGCGTCACGCACGCGAAGACCGCCGACCTGCTCGTGGTCAGCATCCATGAGGTGCTGCACGACTCGGCGCACGACTTGGGCGTCGACCCCGGCCTGCAAAAAGACGGGGTCGAGGCACACCTGCAGAAGCTGCTGGCTGAGCACATCGAGCTGCTGGGCGAAGGCCACACACTCGTGCGCCGCGAGTACATGACCGCGATCGGCCCGGTCGACATTCTGGCGCGCGACGCGAGCGGAGCATCCGTCGCCGTCGAGATCAAGCGACGGGGCGGCATCGACGGCGTCGAGCAGCTGACGCGCTACCTCGAGCTTATGAACCGCGACCCGTTGCTCGCCCCCGTCGCCGGCGTCTTCGCCGCGCAAGAGATCGCGCCGC
Source organism: Actinomycetales bacterium (assembly GCA_038326585.1). Lineage (GTDB taxonomy): Bacteria > Actinomycetota > Actinomycetes > Actinomycetales > Microbacteriaceae > Microcella. The sequence continues at coordinate 6,752 of JBBQKE010000081.1, forward strand.
AGGCGCGCACCCTCGCGGAAGACCGCGGCATTCGCTGCCTGCTGCTCGACTACGACGCGATGCGCGGCCTCGACGACGCGGTGCCCCGGCTCTTCTGAGCCGAGGCACCGCGCATCACGAGCTGCTCACACCCCGATCAGATGCGCCCGACCTGTCGGCGGCCGACGACGAGTGCTGCACCGAGCCCGGTGAGCAGAGCCGCGAGAGCAGAGAAGGGTACGAGGTCTGTCGGGCCCGTCTCGGCGAG
>JBBQKE010000082.1:0-6804 GCA_038326585.1 Actinomycetales bacterium
GATGCGCGCGGCCCGGCCCCGAGCATCCGGTCGCCTCATCGTCGGCCTCGCGGGCGCCCCCGGCGCGGGCAAGTCGACGATCGCGGCTTCCCTCTCGGCCGAGCTGCCCGGCTCGGTCGTGCTGCCGATGGACGGCTTCCACCTGCCGCAGGCCGAGCTCGTGGCGCTCGGCCGCCGCGACCGCATGGGTGCCCCCGACACTTTCGACGTCGACGCCTTCATCGCCCTGCTCGAGCGGCTGCGCGATCTCCACAATTCAGGAGAAACGGTGCTCGCACCCGGCTTCGACCGGCGGGTCGACGAGTCCGTTCCCCATGAGATCGCCCTGACTCCTGAATTGTCGACGGTGATCGTCGAGGGCAACTACCTGCTGCTGCGCGCGCACGGGTGGCACCGCGCGGCCCCGCTGCTTGACCTGAGCGTGGGCATCATTCTCGACGACGCCACTCGGCACGAGCGCCTCATCGCCCGTCACATCGCTTTCGGCAAGACCCCGGATGCGGCGCGCGCGTGGGCGCTCGGCCCCGACGAGCGCAACGCGGTCGCGATCGCGGCCACCCTTGAGCGTGCCGACTACCTGCTCACCGCCTCGATGGGCGACTCGAGCGCTGGCAGTTCGATGCGCTGAATCGGCAGGGCCTCGGGCTGCGAGCGCCGCACCCAGGTGACCAGCTTCTCGCGCACGTGGCAGCGTAGATCCCAGAGCTCGCTCGCGTCGCGGGCACTCACGAGCGGACGAACACGCACCATGCCGCCGGTGGCGTCGATCGCCGCAATGCTCGACGACCGGCCGTCCCAGAGCGGCGTCTGCTCGACGATGCGCGCCAGTTCGAGGCGCATCTCGTCGAGGTCGACACGCCAATCGACGTCGAGCTCGATCGTGCCGATGAGTTCGGCCGACTCTCGAGTCCAGTTCTCGAATGGCGTCGTCGTGAAGTAGGTCGACGGAAGCACGAGGCGACGCTGATCCCAGATGCTCACCACGACATACGTCAGAGTGATCTCCTCGATGCGCCCATACTCGCCCTCGACCAGCACGACGTCATCGATGCGGATCGCGTCAGAGAAGGCCAATTGCATGCCAGCGAAGACATTGGAGAGTGTCGACTGGGCGGCCAAACCTGCAACGACACTGACCAGGCCCGCCGACGCCAGCAGGCTCGCACCCGCTGCCTGCGCACCGGGGAAGGTCAGCAGTATGGCGGCCAACGCGAGCACGGCGATCACGACCGTGGCCAGGCGGCGCACGATCGTGAGTTGAGTCTGAATGCGTCGCGCAATGCGATTGTCGTCGACCGTGACGTCATACCGACGCTGCACGCGATCAAACCCGAGGCGAATGATGGCGCTCAGCAGCCAGGCGCCCGCACCAATGACGACGATCGTGAACACCTGGTTGACGGTGTCGCGCCATTCGGGTTCGGGCAGCGTGAGCGACACCGCGATCCACGTCGCAATGGCGAACAGCAGCACACGCAGTCGGCGTCGGGCGGGCCCGAACGTGCGATAGACGCCCGGCCATCGGCGCGCGACGAGGCGTGTAGCGAGCGCAATGATGCCCACGATGACGATCACGGCGACGAGCGCGATGACGACGGCGAGGCCGAGCAGGGTCCAGCCAGTCAGTTCGAGCACGAGGAGGTCTCCTTCTGGTTTCGGGCGAAAAACCCCCAGGATAAGCTGAGTAGGTTACGACCGCCCACTTCGCAGGGAGCCCACTGTGTCCACCATCGTCGTCGAAGTCATGCCCAAGGCCGAACTGCTCGACCCGGCTGGCAAGGCCGTCGCGGGGGCGCTGCACCGCCTCGGGCACGAGCACATCTCCGATGTGCGCATCGGCAAGCGCTTCGAGTTGCACGTCGATGGCGAGGTCGACGCCGAGCTCATGGCCACGGTCGAGCAGCTCGCCGCCGACATGCTCAGCAACGGCGTGATCGAAGACGTCATCAGCGTGCACGTCAGCGGCGCGGGCGTCGCGGGAGAAACCCGCTAGTGCGCGTCGGCGTCGTCACCTTTCCCGGCTCACTCGACGATCGCGACGCTCAGCGCGCCGTCCGTCTCGCTGGCGCTGAGCCCGTCGCCCTCTGGCACGGCACGCACGACCTCGACGGCGTCGACGCCATCGTGCTGCCCGGCGGCTTCAGCTACGGCGACTACCTGCGCTGCGGCGCTATCGCGGCCCGCTCGCCGATCATGGCTGAAGTCATCGATGCGGCCAACAGTGGGATGCCCGTCCTGGGCATCTGCAACGGCTTCCAGATTCTCGTCGAAGCGCACCTGCTGCCGGGCGGACTCATCCGCAACGACCATGGCGACTTCATCCGCCGCGACCAGCGTCTGCGCGTCGAGAGCACCGACTCGGCCTGGACCAACGGCTTCACTGTGGGGCAGGAGATCACCATCCCTCTCAAGAACGGCGAGGGAGGGTTCATCGCTGATGAGCCGACGCTCGATCGGCTCGAGGGCGAGGGCCTCGTAGCCTTCCGATACCTCGACGTGAACCCCAACGGTTCGCTGCGCGATATCGCGGGCCTGCGCAACGAGCGCGGCAACGTCGTCGGCCTCATGCCGCACCCCGAGCATGCTGTCGAGCCGGGCTTCGGCCCCAACACCCCCGCGGCCATGCGATCGGGTGTTGACGGCCTCACGTTCTTCACATCGGTGCTCAAGCAGAGCGTGCTGAACTGATCTCATGACCGCCGACGCCCCCGCGGCCCCCTTCGTTCCCGAGCGCTCGCCCGCACGCCTGACCCCGAAGAGGCTCTACCGCATCGTCGCGATCGCCGAGGCGATCACCTGGACCCTGCTCATCACGGGCCTCATTCTTCGCGCCACGCTCGACCTGTCGATCGCGGTGACGATCGGCGGCAGCATCCACGGCTTCGTCTTCTTGGCCTACAGCGCGACGGCGGTGCTGACGGCGATCAACCAGCGGTGGAGCGTCGGACTGAGCGTGCTCGCGGTGGTCACCGCGATCATTCCCTACGCGACGATCCCCTTCGACATCTGGGCGCACCGCACCGGCAAGCTCGAGGGCGACTGGCGCCGCGAGGCGACGGACGACCCCCGTGATCAGCGCTGGTTCGACCGACTGGTGCGCTGGATGCTCAACCACCCGTACCTGCTGGCCGCGCTGATTCTGCTCGCAGTCGTGGTCCTCTTCACGGTACTTCTGATCCTCGGCCCGCCGGTACCGAAGGGCTGACCGTGGATTCGTTCTGGTTTCGTCGGTCGCGCGGCATTACCCTGACCCTCGGATAAGTTCCCTTCACAGATTGGCCTGACCGTGCCCCTTGTTGCGCGAATGCTCTCTGCCGCGACGGCCGTAGGACTCGCCGGACTGCTGGTGCTCGGCTCTGCGAGCCCGGCGAGCGCCGCTGAACTCTCGCCCCCCGAAATCGTGACCGGCGCTCCCGCCAACGCGTCGGCGCCGATCGTCTACGACGGCGAGCTATGGATTCGAGGCAGTGCGACCGGTGTGTGGTTCAGGTCGGTCGACGGATCGACATTCAGCGAAGTCGTGGGCTCTCCGGTCAGTGTGGCGGATCCCGTGGTCTTCGACGGCGACCTGTACTTCACAACCGCCGCCAATCAGGTTTGGCGCTACAACGATGTCGACGGGTTTGTGCTGGTCGAGTCGATCGATGTCGCCGGTGAGATGCTCGCGCACGATGGCCTGCTGTATGCCTCAGCCCGTATCGGCGGTGGAGACTATTTGCTCTACAGCTATGTTCCCGGGGGCTCATTCACCGAAATTCTCGCCCCCGACGCAAGCGACACCTTTCCGCACAATTTCGTCGTGATCGACAACGTCGCGCACGCGTTCTTCTATTCGGGAAACATCGAGACGCTTTACCGCATCGACGGATCGACGCTGACCGCGATCGGCATGCCCGCTCCTGGGCCCCTCAACATCCGCACTGTGAGAGACACTGCACGCGATGGTGGCGTCTTCTACGTGGTCGTCTCGTCCCTCGCTTCCAGCGAGCTCTACTCTTACTCGCTCGGGGGCGCGCTCACTCTGGTGCCGGGACCGTGGCCGAGCGCTCAAGGCGTTGCTGCTTTCGACGGCATCGTCTACGTATTCGACAACGAAGGTCTGCTCTACCGATCGAGCGCATCAGGGTTTGAGGCAGTTCCTGGGGCCCCGTTCTACTTCGCCGACAACTCCATCGAATTCGCTGGCATCTTGCTGGCGACCGGATATCCGAGCTTTGAGATCGGCGTGCAGCTCTACGGCTTTGATGGAGCCGAATTTGACGATCCGTTCGTCGTATTCGACAGCGCCAACTTTGTCGAGTTCGACGGAGACGTCTACTTCTTCGGCGCGAACGATCGCGACTCTGGTGATCGAGTCCTCTGGCGTATCGAGATCGCTCCGGTCTCTCAGCAGCCGGAGCTCGCAGACACAGGCCCGAGCGCTTCGTCGCTGATGGGTGCCGTCGCGGTCACCGTTCTGCTTGCCGGTGCTGGTCTGCTGGCGGCCTCGCGCCGCCGAGCGAGCGCATAGCCAGACGACTCACCACGTCGTTCTCGCGGCTCCCGGCGGTGAGGACTCGATCGGCTTGCCGGCTCGCGCGGGCGCCTCGGGGTCTGCCGACGGCGCCATCATCTGCTGTGCACGCTGCTGCGCCTCGGGGGTGCCGCTGAACAATTGCTGGCGCGACGACTCGTCGGCGGGGTCGATCGTCGGGAAATCGTCAGCGTCGGGCATGCTCACCCGAGTGCGCGGCATCGACCCGGGGCTCTGCAGCTGAACCCACTCGACGAACTCTTCGCGCACGTAGTTGCGCAGGTCGAAGAGCGCGCCGGCGTCGGCGGCGCTCACCAGAATGCGCACGCGCACCATGCCGCCGACCGCGTCGGCGACCTGCAGTACCGACACTCGCTGATCCCACAGCGGCGTGGCCTCGAGAACGACCGCCATGTGATCGCGCATCGCGGCGGGGCTCACCCACCAGTCGAGGTCGAGTTCCACCGAGCCGAGCAACTCACTGCCCGTGCGCGTCCAGTTCTCAAACGCCTGGGTGGTGAAGTGGGTCGAGGGCACGACCAATCGCCGGTCATCCCAGATGCGCACGACCACATAGGTCAGCGTGATCTCTTCGATGCGACCCCATTCACCTTCGACGATCACGATGTCGTCGACCCGAATCGCGTCGTTGAAGGTGATCTGAAACCCGGCGAACACGTTGGCCAGGGTCGACTGGGCCGCGATGCCGGCGACGATGCCGGCGAGACCCGCCGAGGCGAGCAGGCTTGCCCCGACAGCCTGCATCTGGGGGAAGGTGAGCAGCGCTGCACTCACCCCGACGACCCCGACGACCCCGATGACCACGATGACCACGATCGAGAGCCGCTGCAAGAACTCGAGTTGCGTGCGGGCGCGGCGGGCAACCCGGTTGTTCGCCACGTCGATCGGATACCGGGCGAGAGACGAGACGAAGCCGAAGTCGGCGACTTCGACGACAAGCCACGTCACGAGGCCGATGGTCGCGAGCGCGAGTGCGCGGTCACCGATTGGCGAGAGCGGAGTAGTGGGAGCGGCGAGATCGACAGCGACCCACACCGCCGTGATGAAGAGCAGAAAGCGCAGCGGTGGTCGAGCCTCACGGGCGAGCTGAGCGACCCAGGGGCGGCGGGTCGAGAGCAACCGGATGATCAGCTCGAACAGCAGCATGAGAAAGAAGTGCTACCCCGACCGCTACGCCCGCGAAGACCAGCAGTTCGATCCAGCTGCGCAGCGCGACGTCAGCGATCTCGACGACGTCGTCATCGATGGCCCGCACCAGACCGAGCACAGGGTTCAACCGATCACGAGTTCAGCGCGATGCCGAGGAACATCGCGCCGAGAAAGACGAGCAGCGCGATGAGGGCATACATCCAGATCGTTCGGGCGGTCACGGGCAGCTCCTCGGCTCGGGCCAGCGCGCTTGCTGGCGGTGGGCACCAGCCTAGGCGCGGATAGGATCGAGTCGACCGGCAGTCGACCATTTTGGGAGCATCCATCACCGTGACCATTCCCACGCAGATTCCTGCACCCGACACCGTCGACAACGCGATCGCCACCCCCGAGAAGGTGCAGCCCTTCGAGGCGCTCGGCCTCAAGGCCGACGAGTATGCCGAAATCAAGAACCTGCTCGGCCGCCGCCCCACGAGCGGCGAGCTGGCCATGTATTCCGTCATGTGGAGCGAGCACTGCTCCTACAAGTCGAGCAAGGTGCACCTTCGCCAGTTCGGCGACAAGGTCAACGACGAGATGAAGACCCACCTCATGGTGGGCATGGGCGAGAACGCGGGCGTCGTCGACATCGGCGAGGGCTGGGCCGTCACCTTCAAGATCGAGAGCCACAATCACCCCAGCTACATCGAGCCCTTTCAGGGCGCAGCGACGGGTATCGGCGGCATCGTGCGCGACATCATTTCGATGGGCGCGCGCCCTGTTGCGGTCATGGATGCCCTGCGCTTCGGGGCCATCGACCACCCCGACACGGCTCGCGTCGTGCCGGGGGTCGTGAGCGGCATCAGCCACTACGGCAACTGCCTGGGGCTGCCCAACATCGGGGGCGAGACCGTCTTCGACGCCGTGTACCAGGCCAACCCGCTCGTGAACGCGCTGGCGGTCGGCGCCCTGCGGCACGAAGACCTGCACCTCGCCAACGCGCGCGGAGACGGAAACACGTTCGTGCTGTTGGGCGCGCGCTCGGGAGGCTCGGGCATCGGCGGGGCCTCCATTCTGGCCAGCGACTCGTTCAGCGAGGGCGGGCCCACGAAGCGGCCCGCGGTGCAGGTCGGCGACCCGTT
>JBBQKE010000083.1:0-6712 GCA_038326585.1 Actinomycetales bacterium
TCGACTCTCGCTCGACGACGAGCGAGACCGCCGCGACTACGATGAGCGAGTGACGACCCTCGACGATCTGCCGATTCGCGACGATCTGCGGGGGCTGAGCCCCTATGGGGCCCCTCAACGGGCCGTGCGCATCGCTCTCAACGTGAACGAGAACACGCACCCGGTGCCCGACGAGGTCATCGCGCACGTGGCGGCGTCCGTCGAGCGAGAACTTCACTCGGTCAACCGCTATCCCGACCGCGAGTTCACTCGCCTACGCGAGCAGCTCGCGACCTACCTGTGTGGGGGCGTGACTGCTGAGCAGGTCTGGGCTGCGAACGGCTCGAACGAGATCATCCAGCACATCCTGCAGGCATTTGGCGGCCCCGGCCGGTCGGTGCTGGGGTTTCCCCCCACCTACTCGATGCACTCGATCATCGCCGCGGGCACGGGTACGACCTGGGTCGCGGGAGAGCGTGATGCCGACTTCGCCCTGAGCCCTGAGACCGCGGTCGCAGCGGTGGAGCGGTTCGATCCCGATCTGGTGTTCTTGTGCGCCCCGAACAACCCGACCGGCACTCCCTTGAGTCTCGACACGATCGCGGCGGTCTACGAGGCGAGCCGCGGCATCGTCATGGTCGACGAGGCCTACGCCGAGTTCATGCCCGACGGCCAGTCCGACGCGATGAGCTTGCTGCCGGGGCGTGAGCGCCTCGTGGTCTCCCGCACCATGAGCAAGGCCTTCGCCTTCGCGGGTGCGCGGCTCGGGTACCTCGTGGCGGACGCCGCGGTGATCGATGCGCTCAGGCTCGTGCGCCTTCCGTACCACCTATCGGCCCTCACTCAAGCGGCGGCTGTCGCGGCCCTCGAGCATGCTCCCACGATGCTGCGCACGGTCGATGACATCCGTCGGCAGCGTGATCGCCTCGTGGTCGAGCTCGCGGCGCTCGGCTACACGCCCCACGAGAGCGGGGCGAACTTCGTGCTGTTCGGCGGTGTCGATGACCCCCAGGCGACCTTCCAGTATCTGCTCGACCACGGCATCCTCATTCGCGATGTCGGTCTTGCGCACCACCTTCGAGTGACCGCGGGTACCGAGGCCGAGACCACGGAGTTTCTCGACGTGCTCGCTAGGATGGGCCAGTGAGTACCCCCCGCATTGCCGAGCTGAGCCGAGAGACGAGTGAATCGTCGATCGAGTTGCGTATCGACCTCGACGGCACCGGCCGCTCATCCATCTCGACCACGGTGCCGTTCTTCGATCACATGCTCACGGCGTTCGCCAAGCACGCGCTCGTCGACCTCGACGTGTCGGCGAGCGGTGACACCGACATCGACGTGCACCACACGGTAGAAGACACCGGCATCGTGCTCGGCACGGCCATTGCCCGCGCTCTCGGCGATAAGGCGGGCATCGCGCGCTTCGGCGATGCACTCGTGCCCCTCGACGAGGCGCTCGCGCAGGCAGTGGTCGACATCAGCGGCCGGCCCTATCTGGTGCACTCGGGCGAACCGGCAGGTTTCGAGCATCACCTCATCGGCGGTCACTTCACAGGCTCGATGGTGCGCCACGTCTTCGAAGCCATCACGATGCACGCAGGCCTCACGGTGCACCTCACCGTGCTGGCGGGCCGCGACCCGCACCACATCGCCGAGGCCGAGTTCAAGGCGTTCGCGCGGGCGTTCCGCCAGGCTGTGCAGCTCGATACACGCGTGCGCGGCATCCCGTCAACGAAGGGCGCGCTCTGATCGTGAGCGCTCCTGACGTGGTCGTGCTCGACTACGGCTCTGGCAATGTGCATTCGGCGGCGAAGGCCCTCGAGGCTGCCGGAGCCCGCGTCGAGCTGACGGCCGATCGCGACCGCATCATGGCCGCCGACGGACTCTTGGTTCCCGGCGTCGGGGCCTTCAGCGCCGTGATGGATGCCCTGCGCGCCGCGCGCGGCGACGAACTCATCGATCGGCGGCTCGCGGGCGGGCGCCCGGTGCTCGGCATCTGCGTCGGTCAGCAGATCATGTTCGAGAGCGGAGAGGAGCGCGGCGTCATCACGGCCGGCCTCGGGCAGTGGCCCGGCACCGTGAGTGCTCTGCGCGCTCCGACCGTGCCCCACATGGGGTGGAACACGGTTGACGCGAGCGCCGACTCGCGGCTCTTCGATGGTCTGCACGACGAGCGCTTTTATTTCGTGCACTCCTACGCGGCGCACGAGTGGAGTCTTGACCCGCACCCGGCGATTCCCGCTCCGATCGTGACGTGGGCCGAGCACGGCGAGCGATTCATCGCGGCGGTCGAGAACGGGCCGCTCAGCAGCACGCAGTTTCACCCTGAGAAGTCAGGGGCCGCAGGGTTGCGGCTCTTGAGCAATTGGCTGGGCACTTTCTGAGCGCGGGTCGCGCCCCGCGACGGGGTACGATTCTGTGTTTGGTCGCTTTCCTCCGACCACCACGATGCGCCACGACGACATCACGATCAGAAAGCCAACGATGAGCGAGTTCTCGACGACCCCCGCCCTCACGCTCTTGCCGGCGGTGGATGTCGCCGGAGGCAAGGCCGTGCGTCTCACGCAGGGCGAGGCGGGCACGGAGACGAACTACGGCGACCCCATCGACGCCGCTCACGAGTGGGCCGAACAGGGCGCCGAATGGATCCACCTCGTCGATCTCGACGCGGCGTTCGGACGAGGCAGCAACCGGTCGATCATCAAGAAGGTCGTCAAGACCACGCCGCGCAACGTCAATATCGAGCTGTCGGGTGGCATCCGCGATGACGCGACGCTCGAAGCGGCTCTCGCGACGGGCGCGAAGCGCATCAATCTCGGCACGGCGGCCCTCGAGAACCCCGAGTGGGCGGCGCACGTCATCGCCGAGTACGGCGAGGCGATCGCGGTCGGACTCGATGTGCGCGGCACGACGCTCGCCGCTCGCGGCTGGACCGAAGAAGGCGGCGACTTGTGGGCGGTTCTCGAGCGCCTCGAGTCGGCCGGGTGCGCCCGGTATGTCGTGACGGATGTCACGAAAGATGGCACCCTCAAGGGGCCGAACCTCGACCTACTCCGCTCGGTGATGGAGCGCACGCACCGCCCGGTCATCGCGTCGGGCGGCGTCTCCAGCCTCGACGACATTGCCGCACTGCGTGAACTCGTGCCGCTCGGCCTCGAAGGCACGATCGTCGGCAAGGCGCTCTACGCAGGGGCGTTCACGCTGCCCGAAGCACTGGATGTCGCGGGCCGCTGACTCGGCCGGCCAGCCCTGGCAGGGGCGGCACTTCGAGCCCAACACCAGCGCCGACGATGACGGGGGCGCTCCCGAGCGCTTCGTCGCGGCACGCGCGGCCTTTCGCCGCAGTGAGCTGACCCTCGCGGAACTCGTCGACGTCATCCGCACCTGCCGATTTCTCATTCCACTCGTGGCCGTGGCCGGCGAGACCGGAGTCACGGAAGAGGGGCTCGTGGTCGACAAGAGTCAAGAGCTCTCGATCATCACCGTGGCCGGACCCGACGGCCGGCCCATCCTGCCCGTGTTCTCGTCCGTGGCGGCCATGAACCGGTGGCGGCCCGACGCTCGACCCGTGCCTGCCGAAGCCGTGCGCGTCGCACTCGCTGCGGCCAGTGAGAATACCGACCGCGTCGTGATCGACCCGCGTTCCCAGGGCGATGAGATCGTGCTGCCCCGCCCGGCCGTGTGGGCGATCGCGCAGGGCGAGCCGTGGGTGCCCGCGGTCGATGACGCCGCGGTGCTCGAGGCCGTCGCGCGGCCCGCGGCACAGCATCCGCAGATCTGGGCGGTCACGCTCGTCGCCGGTGACGAGCAGGCGCGCGGAATAGGGCCAGAAGTGATCGTGCGTTTGGCGGTAGAACCCGGCCTCGATGCCGACAGCCTGCGATCGATCCTGGCGTCGCTGAGCGCGGCCTGGTCTCAGGATGCGACCGTTGCCGAGCGCATCGACTCGCTCTCGGTGCAGCCGGTCGCTGCTGATCCTCTCTAGCTCAGAGCCCCGCTAGTTCACAGGCCCGGTCAGTTTTTCGCCCGGGCCCATTCCGGGTGCGTCGGGAAACGGTGATGCTTCACGGAAGGCGAGCTGCACCGAACGCAGGCCGTCGCGCAGCACGCGAGCGTGATGGTCGCCGAGCTCGGGCGATGCGGCGGTGATCAGCCCAGCGAGGGCGATGATGAGCTTGCGGGCTTCGGCCAGGTCGATCTCGTCGTCGCCGTGCTCTGAGAGGCCGCACTTGACCGCGGCCGCGCTGAGCAGGTGCACAGCGACCGTGTTGATGATCTCGATGGCGGGCACATCGGCGATGTCGCGGGCGGGGTCGGTGTCGGCGTTTGTCTCGCTCATGGTGCCTCTCGGTTGCGGTGTCGGGGGCAGGGCTGTCGGGGTGACCGATGCCCGCGTATCAAAAACAGTGCGGTGCTGGTAGGGTTATGCGGGCTCCGGGGCCAGATCCCCGGTAAGAAAGTGGAGAATCCTCCCACCCGCGCTTGACCGTGTTTAGGTTACCGGGTCGAATCACCCCGTTCGTCGGCTGAAGAGCCGCGCGAAGACCGTGGGTGGTGCTGGCCGTGCGCCAGGGATGCTCTCCTCTTTCACACCAACCAACCGTGGTGAATCAACAGAGGAGAATCGCATCAGCGAACCGAGAACGAACGATCGCATCCGAGTGCCCGAGGTACGCCTCGTCGGCCCCGCCGGAGAGCAGGTCGGAGTCGTCAAGATCGAGGTGGCACTGCGCCTGGCCCAAGAAGCCGACCTCGATCTGGTCGAGGTCGCCCCCAACTCGAAGCCGCCCGTGGTCAAGATCATGGACTACGGCAAGTTCAAGTACGAGGCGGCGCAGAAGGCGAAAGAAGCGCGCCGCAACCAGGCGAACACGATCCTCAAAGAGGTTCGCTTCCGTCTGAAGATCGACACGCACGACTACGAGACCAAGCGCAAGCGCGCCGAAGGCTTCTTGCAGGCGGGCGACAAAGTTAAGGCCATGATCCTGTTCCGCGGCCGTGAGCAGTCGCGACCCGAGCAGGGTGTTCGCTTGCTGCAGCGCTTTGCTGAAGACGTTGCCGAGTTCGGCACCGTCGAGTCGACGCCCATGATCGATGGCCGCAACATGGTCATGATCATCGGCCCGCTGCGCACCAAGGCTGACGCGAAGGCCGAGCAGATGGCGGCTCGTGCGGCCACGAAGGCTGCGCGCAAGGAAAGCGAGGCTGCTCCGGCGGCCGAGGCTCCTGCGAAGACGCCCGCGGCGAAAAAGGTGGCGACTCCTGAGCCCGAGGCTCCTGAGGCCGCTCCAGTCGCAGAGAAGCCCGTCGCCGAAAAGCCTGCTGCGGCGAAGAAGCCTGCAGCAGCAAAGCCTGCGGCCGCCAAGCCTGCTGCGAAGCCTGCTGCGAAGCCCGCTGCGAAGGCCGCGAGCAACACCCCCACGACCACTTCCGACGGCGCCTAGGCCCGTCGGTACGAACCGCAACGAAACGAGGAAACGATGCCCAAGCAGAAGACGCACTCCGGTGCCAAGAAGCGCTTCAAGCTGACCGGCTCCGGCAAGGTCATGAAGCAGGGTGCAGGCATGCGCCACAACCTGGAGAAGAAGAGCAGCAAGGTCACGCGGCGCTTGAATCGCGAGGTCGTTCTTGCCCCGCAAGACGCCAAGGTCATCAAGAAGCTCATCGGCAAGAAGTAAGACCCGAGACGAAGCAGAAGGATAAGAAGAAATGGCAAGAGTCAAGCGGGCGGTCAACGCCCACAAGAAGCGTCGGGTCATCCTCGAGCGGGCCGAAGGCTACCGCGGTCAGCGGTCGCGCCTGTACCGCAAGGCCAAAGAGCAGGTCACCCACTCGCTGGTCTACTCGTACCGTGACCGCCGGGCGAAGAAGGGCGAGTTCCGTCGCCTGTGGATCCAGCGCATCAACGCCGCCTCGCGCGCGAACGGCCTGACCTACAACCGCCTCATCCAGGGTCTTGGCCTGGCGGGCGTCGAGGTCGACCGTCGCATGCTGGCCGAACTTGCGGTCAACGAGCCCGCGGCGTTCACCGCTCTCGTGAAGGTCGCCAAGGAGGCCCTTCCGGCCGACACCTCGGCGCCCAAAACCGACGCGGGGTCGCGGCCCCCCGCTCGGCCGCGCGGCGCGCTCCCCCTGGGGGGCGCGCCGCGTCGTTGTTTCCTCTGCGCACGAGGTGTGAGGGCGCGCCGAGACAGGTTCACCCGGCGTTCATACCTGCCTCGCTAGCATGACGCTGTGATCGACAATCCGCGCTCGCCGCGCGTGCGCGCGGCGGCGAAACTGGCGAAGAAGAACCAGCGCGCCGAGACCGGTCTTTTTCTGCTCGAGGGCCCGCAGGCCGTCGCCGAGGCACTGCAGTATCGGCCTGACCTCATCGTCGAGATCTTTGCAACCGCGGCCGCACTTGACCGGCATGCCGGCATCGCTCGCGCGGCGACGGCGCAGAACTGCCGGGTCGAGCGGGTGACGGATGCTGTGCTCGAGACCATTGCTGACACGGTCACCCCGCAGGGCGTCGTGGCGGTCTGCCGCCAGTTCCCACTGAGCCTCGACGAGTTGCTCGACCGTCGTCCACTGCTGGTGGCCGTGCTCGAAGAGGTGCGAGATCCGGGCAACGCGGGCACGATCATCCGGGTCGCCGATGCCGCAGGCGCCGACGCCGTGATCCTCAGCGGCACGAGCGTCGACGTCTACAACCCCACGGTCAGTCGCTCCACCGTGGGGTCCCTGTTTC
>JBBQKE010000084.1:0-6615 GCA_038326585.1 Actinomycetales bacterium
CGTGTTGCTGAGCCAGGTCGATCAGGCCGAGGTCGACGCGTCATGGAGCCGCATCACCGCGACCGTGCTGGGGTTCCTGATCATTCTCGTGCTCATCAACGGGCTCAACGTGGCGCTCTTCGCGACGGCGCGCAAGGGCACGTGGCGCGACCGGCTGCCGACGATCTTCGTCGACGTCACGCGGTTCCTCATCATCATCGTCTCGCTCGCGGTGCTGTTCTCCTGGGTCTGGGGCGCCGACGTCGGCGGGCTTTTCACGGCCCTCGGCATCGGCTCGATCGTCATCGGTCTCGCGCTGCAGAACGCGGTCGGCAGTGTGCTCTCGGGGCTGCTGCTGCTTTTTGAGCAGCCCTTTCAGATCGGCGACTGGCTGCAGGTCGGCGATGTGCGCGGGTTCGTCGTCGAGGTGAACTGGCGATCGGTGCACATTCGCACCGTCTCGGGCGTCGTGATCGTGCCCAACAGCGAGCTCGCGGGCGCCTCGTTCAAGAACTTCACCGCGAAAAATGCGCCGTTCACCGCTTTCCAGATGGTGCAGTTCGCTACTGAAGACGAACCTGAGACGGTGATCGCCGTCATGAACCAGGTGGCGGCCGATCTGCCCCAGATCTCCCCCGGTCGAGAGCCGAGCGTCGGCACCTTCGCCGCGGGCGAGTACGAGATCAATATTCCGGTGCCGACGCCGGGTGACGAGTACGACGCACTCACCGAGTTTCGGCGACGCCTCTGGTACGCCGCCCGCCGTGCTGGCCTGCACCTCGACGGTGACTACTTCGTCGACTACGACACGGCCGAGCGCCGGGCGGCGCTGCTCGAGCGGTTCGCCTCCGCCCTCTACTGCGCGCCCGAGGAGGTGCGCGCGCTCGCGCCCCGCGTGCGGGTCGAGCGCTTCATCGAGGGCGAGAGACTGCAGCACATCGGAGAGGTGCCGGCGGGCATCCGCATCATCGAATCGGGGCTCACCCGCATGATCGTCGAGGCGGCCGGGGGAGTGCGGGTTCCGGTCACCGACCTCACACGCGATGACATCGTCGGGCTCACGTCGCTCACCCGGCAGGGCATCAACGCCGCGGTCTATGCCATGTCTCCCGTGACCGTGCTCTTCGTTCCGGTGGCCGTGATCGACGACCTCGTCGATCGGCGCCCCGAACTGGCCCGCGACTTCGGTCGCGAGATCGACAACCGACGCCAGCTCGTGCTCGACGCCTTTGCGGTTGCTGGCGTCGACGTGCCCGCGGGCACGCGCACGATCGCCTATTGAGACCGAACGTCACGAACCGGGGCGAGCGGCGCTGCGCTGATAGATTCGCGGGGTGAAGTACGCCGCCTCGATCGTCGATCTCATCGGCAACACCCCTCTCGTGCGCCTCAATCGGGTGACAGAGGGCATCGCGGCGACCGTGCTCGCCAAGGTCGAGTACCTCAACCCCGGCGGCTCGGCGAAAGACCGCATCGCCACGCGCATCATCGATGCGGCCGAGCGCGACGGACTGCTGAAGCCCGGTGGCACGATCGTCGAACCGACGAGTGGCAACACCGGCGTCGGCCTGGCGCTCGTGGCGCAGCAGCGGGGCTACCGTTGTGTCTTCGTCTTGCCCGACAAGGTGGGCGAAGACAAGCGCAATGTGCTCACGGCGTATGGAGCCGAGATTGTCGTCACGCCCACCGCGGTCGCTCCGGAAGACCCGGATTCGTACTACAGCGTCTCTGATCGCCTTGCTCGCGATATTCCCGGCGCGTTCAAGCCGAACCAATACGCCAACCCCAACGGTCCGCTCAGCCACTACGAGACAACGGGGCCCGAGATCTGGCGTGACACCGACGGTCGCATCACGCACTTCGTCACGGGCGTCGGTACGGGTGGCACCATCACGGGTACGGGTCGCTACTTGCGCGAGATCAGCGTCGACCGCGCGAGCGGCCGGGTGCAGATCGTGGGCGTCGACCCCGTCGGCAGCGTGTACTCCGGCGGCACCGGGCAGCCCTACCTGGTCGAGGGCGTCGGTGAAGACTTCTGGCCCGAGGCCTATGACCCGAGCGTGGTCGACCGCATCGTTGCGGTGAGCGATCAGCAGTCGTTCGACATGACCCTGCGTCTCGCGCGCGAAGAGGGCCTGCTCGTCGGTGGCTCGTGCGGCATGGCCGCCGTGGGGGCCCTCGAAGTGGCTCGAGAGCTGGGCCCCGATGACGTGGTTGTCGTGCTGCTGCCCGACGGGGGGCGCGGGTACCTCGGCAAGATCTTCAACGAAAAGTGGATGCGCCACCACGGCTTCACGCCCGCCGAAGGCTCGCCGACCGTCGCCGCCCTGCTCGGCACCCCGCCTCGCGCCCTGCCCCACCTGCGCCGCGAGAGCTCGGTGGCGGATGCCGTCGCAGCGCTCGAGACCGGAATCGCCGCGCTGCCCGTGCTCGGCGCCGCGCCGCCTGTCGTGCTCGGTGAGGTGCTCGGCGCGGTCGACTCAACGACCCTGCTGGGGGCGCTGGCCACCGGAGACGTGACAGCCGCCGATCCGATCACCGCGGCGATGGGGCCGAGCCTGCCCGTGGTGGGCGCACACGAGAGCCTCGAGGCCGCGCGCGAACGCTTCGGCGAACGAGGCGCGGACGGACGGCATCCCGAAGCCCTGCTCGTGCTCGACGGTGGCAACCCCATCGGTCTGCTCACGCGCACCGACCTGATCGCGGCGCTCGCCGCACCGGAAGGCACCTCGTGACCCACGACGAGAATCTGCACGGCTTCGCCACACGCGCCATTCACGCGGGTCAAGAGTTCGACCCGACCACGGGCGCGGTCACCCCGCCGGTGTACTTCACCTCAACCTTCGTGCAGCGTTCTATCGGCGATCTGCGCGGCGGCTACGAGTACGCGCGCGGCGGCAACCCGACGCGCGACGCGCTGCAGACGCAACTCGCTTCGCTCGAGGGGGGCCGATTCGCGCTCTCGTTCGCGTCGGGCCTCGCCGCCGAAGACGCCCTACTGCGCGCGGTCTTGCGCCCGGGCGATCGAGTGCTCATGGGCAACGACGTCTACGGTGGCACGCATCGCCTGGTGCGACGCGTCTTCGGCCCGTGGGGCATCGAGCTCACGACCCTCGAGCTCGCCGATCTTGAGGCGACTCGTGAAGCGCTCGAGACACTGAAGCCCCGCGTGCTGTGGCTCGAGACGCCGAGCAACCCGCTCATGAAGATCACCGACGTCACCGCGCTGGCCGAGCTCGCCCATGCGGTCGGCGCGCTTGTCGTCGTCGACAACACCTTCGCCACGCCCTACCTGCAGCAGCCGCTCGTGCTCGGGGCCGACGTGGTCGTGCACTCGACGACCAAGTACCTCGGCGGGCACTCCGATGTGCTCGGTGGCGCGATCGTGACGAACGACGACGAACTCGCCGAGCAGGTGCGCTTTCACCAGTTCGCGGCCGGTGCGGTCTCGGGCCCCATGGATGCGTGGCTCACGACGCGCGGCATCAAGACCCTCGCCGTGCGCATGCGCCAGCACTCGGCCAATGCGCAGGCTATCGCCGAGGCGCTCGTCGGCCACTCCGCCGTGGCCCGCGTCTACTACCCGGGGCTGCCCGATCACCCTGGTCACGACCTCGCCGTGCGGCAGATGCGTGGTTTCGGCGGGATGCTCTCACTCGAGCTCGCGGGAGGCGCTGCGGCCGCCCGGCGCTTCGCCGAGAGCCTGCGCGTCTTCAGCCTTGCCGAGTCGCTCGGCGGGGTCGAGTCGCTCGTCAACTACCCGAGCGAGATGACGCACGCCTCAGTGCGTGGCACCGAGCTTGAGGTGAGCGACGCGATTGTGCGCCTCTCGGTGGGCATCGAAGAGGTCGACGACTTGCTTGCCGACGTGCGCCAGGCGCTCGCGGCGCTGAGCTGAGCCGAGCGGCGCTGACAGGCGCAGAACCGTATCTCTGTCGCCCGGGCGTGGGCTCGCGTGCATAATGAAGGTGCGGATGTGACCGTACACATCGCGACCCCGATCGGAATTCGATGACGACGCACGACGAGCGCGCGGCTGAGCCCGAGCGAGTTCGTGCGCCGAACATCCGCGACGTCGCCAAGGTCGCGGGCGTGTCGTATCAGACCGTCTCTCGAGTGCTCAATGACAGCCCGAGCATCCGCCCCGAAACCCTGCAGCGCGTGCGGGCCGCGATCGAGGAGCTCGGGTATCGCCCGAATCAGGCAGCGCGAGCGCTCGTCACGAGTCGATCGCGCACGATCGGTGTGCTGTCAGCGCAGACGGTGCACTACGGCCCGACGACGGCAACCAACGCGATCGAGACGGCGGCCCGAGAGGCGGGCTACCGTCTGTCGATCACCAACATCAGCTCGACTGAGTACGCCTCTATCAAGTCTGCGGTCGACTATCTGATGAGCCAGTCGGTCGAGGCCCTCATCGTCATCGCGCCCCAAGTGCGCGTCTTTGAGGCGCTCAATGATCTGCAGGTCACGGTGCCCTTCGTGACGCTGGAAGCCACCGGACTCAACACCTCGCACTCGCTCTGGGTCGACCAGGTCATGGGCGCGCGCCTGGCCACGCGGCACCTCGTCGAGCTCGGCCACACCGAGATCATGCACATCTCGGGGCCGCAAGACTGGATCGAGGCCGAGGCCCGCATGCAGGGTTTTCTGCGCGAGCTCTCTGACGCTGACCTGCGCACGCGCGCACCGATCCTGGGCGATTGGACTGCGTCATTCGGCTACTACGCCGGCCTCGAACTGCTGCGCTACCGCGACTTTTCGGCCGTCTTCGTCGGCAACGATCAAATGGCGCTCGGGTTCATGCACGCGTGCCGCGAGTCAGGGCTCAGTGTGCCCGGCGACATCTCGATCGTCGGGTTCGACGACATTCCTGAGGCGGCGCACTTCGCACCGCCCCTCACGACCGTTCGACAGAACTTCGCCGAAATCGGTCGACGCGCGATCGCCCTGTTGCTCGGCGAGCTGCGCGGCGAGACCGAGATGAGCCACGACCCGGTGCAGCCCGAGCTGATCATCCGCGAATCGACCGCCCGTCGGGCGTGACGTGGGTTGGACGGATGCCGTCGTTATCGACTTGTGACCGTTTCGTCTCGTCACGCAGTTGACAGATGTGACCGTTTCGTCGTTTGATTGCCATCACGCGATGTGAACGGTCACAAAACGATCACGACGCGCGCGGCGCCGGTCATCCGGTCACCGCACGTCCCCTGAACTACCCCGACGTCGGGCTTCCGTCGTCGCAGCGACGATGGAGTCACGTGAACGCGCTGAGCCCCGAGGTGCAGGTCGCCGTCGCGCGCATTCGCGACGAGGTGGCCGCTCTGCACGCCGAGCTCGTTCGCTACGGACTCGTCGTCTGGACCGGGGGCAACGTCTCGGGCCGGGTTCCCGGTGCCGACCTCTTCGTCATCAAGCCGAGCGGGGTCAGCTACGACGCGCTCGACCCCTCGAACATGATCCTGTGCACCCTCGACGGCGACGTCGTGCCCGATACCCCCGGCAGCGACCGCAGCCCCTCGAGCGACACTGCTGCGCACGCCTACGTCTACCGCACCATGCCCGAGGTCGGCGGTGTCGTGCACACGCACTCGACATACGCCACCGCCTGGGCCGCTCGGGCCGAGGCGATCCCGTGCGTCATCACCGCGATGGCCGATGAGTTCGGCGGCGAGATTCCGGTCGGGCCGTTCGCGATCATCGGTGATGACTCGATCGGGCGGGGCATCGTCGAGACTCTGCGCGGCCACCGCTCGCGGGCTGTGCTCATGCGCAACCACGGGCCGTTCACCATCGGAACCGACGCTCGCGACGCGGTCAAGGCCGCGGTCATGGTCGAAGACGTCGCCCGCACTGTGCACATCGCTCGGCAGGGTGGCGAGCTCGTGCCGATCGAGCCCGCGGCCATCGATGCGCTCTTCGACCGCTACCAGAACGTCTACGGTCAGCACGCTCCGGCCGGGCAGTCCGACGGTGGTGAACGATGACCGCGACCATGATCTCCGAGGGCCGCGCCGTGCTCGGCATCGAGCTCGGCTCGACACGCATCAAGGCCTGCCTCGTCGGCGACAACCCCAGCGAGGTGCTGGCGGTCGGTTCGCACGAGTGGCAGAACGAGCTCGTCGACGGCGTCTGGACCTACTCGCTCGACGCCGTCTGGTCGGGCCTGCACAGCGCCTATGCCGCGCTCGTCGACGACGCCCGCTCGCGCCACGGCGTCGCGCCCACGAGCTTCGCCGGCGTGGGCATCTCGGCCATGATGCACGGCTACCTCGCCTTCGACGAGAGCGATGAGCTGCTCGTGCCTTTCCGCACGTGGCGCAACACAAGCACGGGTGAGGCGGCTTCCGCCCTCACCGAGCTCTTGGGCGTGAACATTCCGTTGCGCTGGTCGATCGCCCACGTGCACCAGGCCGCACTGAGCGGCGAGGCCCACGTCGAGCGTGTGCGCTTCGTGACGACCCTTGCCGGCTATGTGCACTGGCAGCTGACCGGCGAGCGCGTGCTCGGCATCGGCGATGCGTCGGGAATGTTCCCGATCGACGAGACGGGCACCGACTACGACGCTGATCTGCTCGCGCGGTACGACGCGGCGGCATCAGTGACCGCCCTCTCGGGTCCGATGCGTCGGATGCT
>JBBQKE010000085.1:0-6554 GCA_038326585.1 Actinomycetales bacterium
CCTGATTCGAGCGGAGAAGCCATGGAATCGTTCGTCGTTCACACTGGAACTGCAGTCCCGTTGCGTCGCAGCAACGTCGATACCGACCAGATCATCCCTGCGGTGTTCCTCAAACGCGTGACCAAGACCGGGTACGACGACGCGCTCTTCTCGGCGTGGCGTCAAGATCCCGAGTTCATCCTCAACCGCCCCGAGTACGCGACCCCCCGCATCCTCATCGCGGGAAGCGACTTCGGCACGGGTTCGAGCCGAGAGCACGCGGTCTGGGCTCTGCGCGACTACGGCTTCGCCGCCGTCATCAGCCCGAAGTTCGCCGACATCTTCCGCGGCAACGCCGGCAAGCAGGGCCTGCTCGTGGGCGTTGTCGACGAGCCCACAGTCGAGCGCTTGTGGGCCGAGCTCGAAGCCAACCCCGGCATGGAAGCCACGGTCGATCTCGTGGCGCGCACGATCACGGTCGGGAATATCACGGCCGAGTTCGAGATTGACGACTACACGCGGTGGCGCCTGCTCGAAGGCCTCGACGACATCGGCCTGACCCTGCGCGACGAGCCGGCGATCACCGACTTCGAGTCCCGCCGCGAAAGCTGGCGCCCCACCACCCTTCCTGCCCGCTGAGGGCCGACCGACACCACCACCGTAAGGTCACATGAATTCGCTCTCGAAAGATTCGCAGAAGGCTGCCGCACGCGTCGGTCTTACCTCCGACACCATTGTCATCCACGGCGGCAAGCCGCTGCACGGACGCATCGAGGTGCGCGGCGCAAAGAATCTCGTCACCAAGGCGATGGTCGCGGCGCTGCTCGCCGACACCCCGAGCGTGCTGCGCGGTGTGCCCGAGATCAGCGACGTGCACGTCGTGAGCGGCCTGCTCAAGGCTCACGGTGTCGAGATCACCTCGACGGCGCCGGGCGAGCTCACCCTCGATACGAGCAACGTCGTCGGTGCGCACTTCGCCGAGATCGACGCGCACGCCGGGTCGAGCCGCATTCCGATCCTCTTCTGCGGCCCGCTGCTGCACCAGTTGGGCGAGGCGTTCATTCCCGACCTGGGCGGCTGCCGCATCGGTGACCGCCCCATCGACTTCCATCTCAACGCACTGCGCGCTTTCGGGGCGATCGTCGAGAAGTCGCATCAGGGCATCCACCTCACAGCGCCGCAGAAGCTCGTGGGGGCGCACATCGAGCTGCCCTTCCCGAGCGTCGGCGCCACTGAGCAGGTGCTGCTCACCGCCGTGCGCGCGCAGGGCACGACCGAGCTCAAGAACGCGGCCATCGAGCCCGAGATCATGGACCTCATCGCGATTCTGCAGAAGATGGGTGCCATCATCTCGGTCGAGCCGAATCGCGTCATCGTCATCGAAGGCGTCGAGACACTGCGCGGCTACACGCACACGGCGATCGGCGACCGCAATGAGGCAGCGAGTTGGGCCGCGGCCGCACTCGCGACGAAGGGCGACATCACGGTCGGCGGGGCGAAGCAGCAAGAGCTCATGACGTTCTTGAACGTCTACCGCAAGGTGGGCGGAGAGTTCGAGGTGCTCGACGACGGCATCCGCTTCTGGCACCCGGGCACGCCCCTCAAACCTGTCATGATCGAGACCGATGTGCACCCCGGCTTCATGACCGACTGGCAGCAGCCGCTCATCGTCGCCCTCACGCAGGCCGAGGGCGAGTCGATCGTGCACGAGACCGTCTACGAGAACCGGTTCGGCTTCACCGAGGCGCTCAACGAGATGGGCGCGAACATCGTCGTGCACCAAGCGGGCATCGCCTCGATCACCCGGCGCGTTCCGCGACGGCCGCTCGAGCAGGCCGCTGTCATCACCGGGCCGACTCCGCTGCACGGCGCATCCGTTCGCGTTCCCGACCTGCGCGGTGGCTTCAGCCACCTCATCGCGGGGCTTGCGGCGTCGGGCACTTCGACGATCAGCAACGTCGGCATCATCAGTCGCGGCTACGAGCTCTTCATCGACAAGCTGAAAGCGCTCGGGGCCGACTTCGAACTGGTCTGAGTCTTCTCACCGCAGCCGCCTCACGCACTACCCTTGACCCGTGCCTGACTCTGCCATGAAGCCGAAGCGTCGCCGCGAGAAGACCCTGCTCTGGCACATGATCGCCGTGCTCTGCTTGCCGTTGCTCACGATGATGGCGCGGTACCCGGTGATCGACGGCGAGAAGCTGCCGCGGCACGGTGCGTTCATTCTCGCCCCGAACCATTACAGCGAGATCGACCCCGTCATCATGGGGCGCTTCATGTGGAAGCTCGGGCGCGTGCCGCGTTTCTTGGCCAAGGCGAGCGTCTTCAAGATTCCGGTGCTCGGAGCCATCTTGCGCTGGTCGGGGCAGATCCCGGTCGAGCGCGATGCGCGGTCGGATGCTCCGCTCAAGGCTGCGCAGCAGCTCGTCGACAACGAGCTCGCGGTGATCATCTACCCCGAGGGCAGCCTCACTCGTGACCCCGACCTCTGGCCCATGCGCGTCAAGAGCGGCGCGGTGCGCATGGCGCTGCAGGCCGGAGTGCCGATCATTCCCGCAGCCCACTGGGGCACGCAGCAGATCATGGCCCGCTACTCGAAGAAGATCAGCTTCTTTCCGCGCAAGACCATCTACTGCAAGATCGGCGACCCGGTCGACCTGAGCGACCTCGCCGGTCGACCGCTCGACCAGGCGACGCTGGCCGAGGGCACCGATCGGGTCATGGCCGCGATCGCCGGGCTGCTCGGCGACCTGCGCGGCGAGACTCCTCCCGTTGAGCGGTGGGATCCGGTGAAGAAGGGCCAGAGCGAGACGGGTCGCCTGTGACCGAGTCGCCGGACGACCGGGCGGTCCAGAGCGGTGAGACGGAGCATCCGCCGCTGACGGAGGCCATCTCGGTGCCGTCAGCCGCCGCGGGTCCTGGGGCGATGCGCATCGCCGTGCTCGGTGCCGGGTCGTGGGGCACCACCTTCGCCAAGGTTCTCGCCGACGGCGGCGCCGACGTGCTGATCTGGTCGCGCCGCCGCGAGGTTGCGCTCGAGATCACCGAGACGCACCGCAATTGGGGCTATCTGCCCGGCATCAACCTGCCGCCCAACCTGCGTGGCCACGACTCGCTCGAGCACGTGCTGGCGGGTGCTCAGCAGGTCTACCTCTCGGTGCCGAGCCAGAGTTTGCGCAGCAACCTCGCGTCAATCCGCGACATCATGCCGACCGGGGTGCCGATCGTGAGTCTCATGAAGGGCGTCGAGCGAGGCTCGGGCCTGCGCATGAGCGAGGTCATCGAGACCGAGCTCGGCGTCGAGCGCGAGCGCATCGCGGCCATCAGCGGCCCCAACCTCGCGCTCGAGATCGCGCGGCGCGAGCCGACCGCTGCGGTCGTGGCGAGCATCCATCACGAGACGGCGGTCGCGGTCGCGCAGGCCGCCACCAACGACTACTTCAGAACGTTCGTCAACACAGACGTCATCGGCACCGAGTTCGGCGGCGTGCTGAAGAACCTCATCGCCGTAGCGGTCGGCATCGCCGACGGCGTGGGCTACGGCGAGAACACGAAGGCCTCGATCATCACGCGCGGGCTCGTCGAGCTCACCGACTTCGCGGTCGCGTTCGGTGCGCGGCCTGAGACGATGATCGGCCTCGCGGGGCTCGGCGACCTCATCGCGACGTGCGAGTCTCCGCTGTCGCGCAACAACGCTGCCGGCCGCCTGCTCGGGCAGGGATACGGATTCGAGCAAGTCATCGCGCAGATGAATCAGACGGCTGAGGGGCTCGCGTCGGTCGGGCCGATCCTCGAGCTCGCCGCGACCAAGGGCGTCTCGATGCCGATCGTCGCGCAGGTGGCACAGGTGCTCGACGGCACGCTCGACCCGCGCGAGCTCGCGCCGCACCTCGCGACCGACTCAGACGAGCCGCAGGCGGAGTAGCGCGGCGCCGCAATCCTCACGCTCGAACCGGCCGCACTAGTCGCACCACTATTCCTACTGTTCACGACACGTCGCACGCACTCTTCTGTGTGACGTGTCGCGACCGGTGCGACGCGACTCAGCAGGGCGGGCGCATGCGGCTCGGTAGGCTAGCCGAGTGATCACGTCGTTGGCCGGGGGCCGTGTTCTGGCCGAGAAGCACGGGGCGACTCCACCGCGCGTCGTCGCCCTGCACGGCTGGGGCCGCGACGGCACTGACTTCGCGACGATACTGAGCGGGCTCGACGCGGTGAGCATCCACTTGCCCGGTTTCGGTCCGGCACCGGCACCCGACGAGGTGTGGGGTTCTGACGACTACGCCGACCTCGTCGCCGAGGCGATTGCCGCCTATGCTCCGGTGGTGATCGTCGCCCACTCGTTCGGCGGTCGGGTGGCTGTGCAGCTCACGGCACGGCGGCCCGAGCTCGTGCGCGGTCTCGTGCTAACGGGTGTACCTCTCGTGCGCCTCACGCCGCCGACACGGCCGCCGCTCGCATTCAGAGTCGCGCGCTGGGCGAACGCTCGCGGCCTGCTGAGCGATCAACGCATGGATGCTCTGCGCAACGAGCGCGGATCCGCCGACTACCGCGCCGCCCAAGGCATCATGCGCGGCATCATGGTGCGCGCCGTGAACGAGAACTACGACGATGCGCTCGCGGCGCTGTCGATCGCCCGAGTGCCGAAGCGATTCGTCTGGGGTGCGAATGACACCGCTGCGCCGACCGAGGCGGGCCGTGTAGCCGCGGAGCGCGCGGGCTCTTCATTTCGCATCATTGACGGGTGCGCCCACTTGCTGACCGGCGACCTCGAGCTCGCCGTGCGCGAAGAGCTGCTCGCCGTGCTCGCCGAGTCTGAGGAGTCTGCGTGATCGACCTGCTGCTGTACCCGGCAACGCTCGTGGCGCTGGTTGTCGGACTCGTTGCCACCGTGCCGATCGCGGCCCGCTGGTTGCGCGTCGCGCAGCGCGAGCACTATGTGCCGGGTACCGTCACGCGCATGGCGTGGCTGTGGGTCACACGCGAACCGCTCACGGCGGTGCTGCTTGTGCTGGCGATCGGGGCGACCTACGCGGCCGTGCTGAGCGGTGTGCCTCCCCTCGGCCCCTACTGGGCGCTCGTCGCGATCGTGCTTGTCGCGCTCATTCCACTCGGCCTGCCCGTGCGCGGTCGCACTGCAAAGTTCGCGATCACTGATCGGGTGAAGCGCCTCATGGTCTGCTTCATTGCGCTGCACGTGGGCCTTGTGCTCGTGCTCGTGTGGCTGCTTGAGTACGGAGCCGCTGCCGCCCCTGCGCTCGTCTTGCTGGTCAGCGCCCCGCTCACCGACCTGGCCCTCGCAATCATGGCGCCCCTTGAGAAGGCCGCCTCGCAGCGCTACGTGACCCAGGCGCAAGCGCGGCTCAAGCAAACTGGGGCACGCGTCGTTGCGATCACGGGTTCGTACGGCAAGACGAGCACCAAGAACTACGTGGCCCACCTGCTGAGCGCGGCGTTCACCACTGTCGCGAGCCCGGCCTCGTTCAACAACCGCCTCGGGCTTGCGCGTGCCGTCAACGACAAGCTCGTGCCCGGCACCGAGCTCTTCGTCGCCGAGATGGGCATGGCCGCTCCCGGCCAGATCGCCGAGCTCTGCCGGCAGTTTCCGCCGTCGATCGCGGCCATCACGGTCATCGGCGAAGGGCATCTGCAGCGCATGCGCTCCACTGACGCGATTCTGCGTGAGAAGTCGTCGATCACCAATAACGCGCCCATCGTGGTGCTGCCGATCGACGACCCGCGCCTCGCGGCGCTCGCCGAGCAGTGCCGCGCGGCAGGCAAGACCGTCGTCACGACCACGTGTCGCGCCGGCGTCAATGCCGACATCGCGCTGACCCCGCCTGCCGATGATGTGGCGGATGCAGCGCCCTGGTCGATCCGCCTGGGCGCGGGCGCCGAGCCGGTGCCGGTGAGCATCGGCGGCACAGGGCATGCCGTGAATGTGGCGGTCGCCGCCGGTATCGCGCTGGCGGCCGGGGTGCCCGCTTCGGCGATCGCGGCTCGGCTGGGCGACCTGCCCGGCTCGCAGCACCGCGCCGAAGTGCAGCAGGCTCCGACCGGCGCGCTCGTGATCGACGACACCTACAACGCGAAC
This sequence comes from Actinomycetales bacterium, assembly GCA_038326585.1. Lineage (GTDB taxonomy): Bacteria > Actinomycetota > Actinomycetes > Actinomycetales > Microbacteriaceae > Microcella. The sequence continues at coordinate 6,074 of JBBQKE010000085.1, forward strand.
CCCGTCGGGTCGCTCCGCGCCCTCGAGGGCGCGGCATCCCTCGCCGCCGAACGCGACGGGCCGCTCGTGGTCGTCACGCCCGGCATGGTCGAGCTGGGCCCCGTTCAGGCCGAGCGCAATCGAGCGTTTGGCGCCGCGATCGGTGCAGCGAATGGGCTGCTCTTCGCCGTGGCCCGCACGAACCGTGCGGCGCTGCTCGCGGGCTATGCCAGCACCGCGACGAGTGAGGCTCCAGGAGCCATTGCCGTCGATACCCGAGAGGCCGCCGTCGCGCGCGCGGTCGAGGCCGCGGGTGACCGGGGCGTTATCCTCTACGAGAACGATCTGCCCGACCACTACCCCTGATCGGCCGCCCGGGCAGGGCTGAAACGATCACGGCAACGTCGGTCGCGGCGCACGAGCACGTGAGGTGAACATGGCTGGTACTGCCCCCTGGGCCGTCGTCTTCGGCGGACCGAGCCCCGAGCACGAGATCTCGATC
>JBBQKE010000086.1:0-6513 GCA_038326585.1 Actinomycetales bacterium
ATGCTCGAAGACGAGTACCTCGAACGCCGCCGCCCGCCGCGCCATCTGCGGCGGCAGCCCGAACCTGAGACGCCTTTTTCGTTCACCGTGCGCGAAGCGGTCGAGACGGATCTGCCCGATATTCGCGAGATCTACAACCACTACGTGGCCAACTCGACCGTCACGTTCGACGAGTCGCCCTGGAGCCTGCGCGGGCTGCGCGCGAAGTACGCAAAGGTGCGCGAGCTCGGGTACCCGTTTCTCGTGGCGGTCTCGCCGAACGAGGTCATTCTGGGGTTCGCCTATGTGTACCCGTGGAAAGAGAAGGCTGCCTACCGGTTCACGGTCGAGAACTCGATCTACCTCGGCCCCGCGTCGACGGGCAAGGGCATCGGGCGCGAGCTCTTGCGCGAATTGATGGACCGCTCACGCGAGGCGGGGGTGAAAGAGGTGATCGCGGTCATCGCCGACCGCGGAGCCGAGGCCTCGATCGCTCTGCACGAGCGATTCGGCTTCAGGCAGACGGGCACGATGGGGCGCGTCGGCTTCAAGTTCGGCCGTTGGCTCGGCGTCGTGATGATGCAGAAGTCGCTGAAGAAGAAGCGTTGAATGGCCACTCGGGCTACTGGTAGACCTCGCCCGCGACCTCGTCGGCGATCATGACGGCCTCGTCGTAGAAGAGTTGGCCTCCGAAGGCGCTGATCACCGAGATCCAGCTGTCGTTGCGGATGATGTTGAAGACGGCCGGAGCAGCGGTCTCGTCACCGAACTGGCTGTAGGTCACGGCGCCGTCGTCGGTCGTGTCTTCGTTGAGCCCCTGCGCCGCGAGGTCGTTGACGACGCCCGCGCGCGTCGAGGGGCTGATCGGCGCAACGCTGATGAGCAGACTCGACAGGTCGCTGCCATCTTCGGCATAGACGCAACTGATGCCCCCGATGAACTGCTCGGGAGTCGGGTCGAAGAAGTAGTCGTCGCCGTAGACGCTGCCGGGGCCGCCCAGCAATTCGAGGTTCTGCGAGGCGAAAGAATCGAGGCGCTCTTGAGGCAGGATCGTCGTGCAATCGGCGGGCATAGCGAACACCCGCGGGGCCTCGACTGCGGGCTGCTCGGATTCGACGATGGTCGGAACCGGCTCAGGAGCTTCGGGCTCTGCCACCGGCTCTTCTTCGGCCGCGCATGCCGAGAGCGCGATGACGAGCGCAACGGCGGCTGAGCCGGTCAGAAAACGGTGGACAAACATGGGGCTCCTCGAGGGTCGGATGCCGCGAATCTAGCAGTCGAGCATCACGGAATCGTTGCGAAAGAAGCCTCTGAGCATGCCTCGGCGGCCTTCGTTGTGCAATTGATACGAGAGCGCCTGCCGACGTCGCCGGGCGGTATCGGAGAGGCGAGCCGCCTAGGCTCGCAGGGTGTTCGAACTGCATCACCTCACCGCCCTCGAGCAATGGGAGTGGCTGCACAGCGGCCGGGTCTCGCCTCGAGAACTCGTCGAGCACTACCTGCACCGCATCGAGCGCATCAACCCGAGCATCGGAGCGCTGACGGTCGTCGACGGCGATCGAGCGCTGGCTCGCGCCGATGCGCTGCCGCAGCTCGTCTCGGCGACAGCACCGCTCTGGGGCATCCCGATCGCCGACAAAGAACTCATGCAACGGGCGGGCCAGCGCACCACCTTCGGCTCGCGTCTTTTTGCCGAGCACGTGCCGACCGAGAATGACGAGTTGGTCAGGCACCTCGATGAGGCGGGCGTGATCAGTGTCGGCGCGACCGCTGCCCCAGAGTTCGGCATGCCGTCGTACACCGAGAGCCTCGTTGCCCCTCCGGCTCGCACGCCGTACGACCTCGCTCGCGGTGCCGGCGGCTCGAGTGGAGGGGCGGGCGCGGCGGTGGCGGCCGGCCTGAGTGCCGTCGCGCCGGGCAGCGACGGCGGCGGCAGCATCCGCATTCCTGCGGCGGCATGCGGTCTGGTGGGTCTCAAGCCATCGCGGGGCCGGGTGCCGGCCGGCAGCGGCCTCGAGCACCTCGCCGGGCTCGTCGTGACCGGTCCTCTCGCGCGCACCGTCGCTGACGCTGCTCTCATGCTCGATGCTCTCGTTGCCGCGGCGCCGTGGACGCACGCGACCCATGCCGCGATCGATCCGCCGCTCGCCTCGGGCGCCCCGCACCCGCACAGCGGCCCGTTCTTGGGCGCGGCCGTGCGGGGCGAGGGTCGCTTTCACCTCGGCGTCACCACGAGTTCTCCCTGGGAGACCTCAGTCGACCTCACCCTCGACCCCGAAGCGCAGTGGGCGCTCGACGAGGCGATCGTCGGGTTCAGGGGTCTCGGGCACGGTCTCGAGTCTGTGACGCTCGACCCCGAGCCCGACTACGCGCGGCACTTCAGGGCGGTCTGGATGGCGGGAGCATCTCGAATTCCTGCTCGCACCCCCGGTGAACTGGCGCTGCTCGAACCGCTCACCGCCTGGCTCGTCGAGCGGGGCCGCGCACTGTCGGCCGAGGCGCTGGCCGAGGCGCTCGCCTGGCTCGCCGCCTTCGAGCGACGCATCATCTTGAAGCTCGCACGATTCGACGCGGTGCTGACTCCTGCTGTCGCGATGACGCCGCGACCGCTCGGCTGGTACGACGCGGTAGATGCTGAGCGCAACTTCACCCAGCAGGTGCAGTACACGCCCTTCACGAGTTTCGTGAATGTGGCCGGGCTGCCCGCGCTGACGCTGCCGGTCGGGCTCACGCCTGCGACCTCGGATCAGCCGGGGCTGCCCATGGGCGTGCAGCTCATCGGCCGCCCGGGCGGCGAAGCCACGCTGCTCGCGCTCGGCGCCCAATGGGAGCGTTCGCGGGGCACGGCGCGCATCCACCCGCCGCAGTGGTGAGAACGGCGCGGTCGGTGCGGGGGAGCGATGCGGCACATTGCCGCACTAGCGGTACCCACCCTTCTCGAGTCCGGCCTCGATCTCGAAGCGATTGCGGTGCGCATCGCGTCCTGCCGTGAGGTAGAGCGGAATGAACGCGAGGCCGTACTTCTTCCACTGCGCGCGGTGCACGGCCTCGTGCTCGAGCACGCTGTCGGCCGTGTTGTCGCGGGTGAGGAATGCCGCGCCCAGGGTGGTTCCGCCGCGCCCGAAGGCCCAGCGGGGCAGCCCAGCGCACACGATCACGCCGCCGCGCTTCGACACTCTGAACCCCCCGAGCAGAGCACCCCACGTGACGCCCGCCGCGGTCGCAAACCAGTAGCCGGGGCGCGCGACCACCGGGTGCAGTCCGACGGCCCGCACGGCGCGGTTGCGCGAGAGCCGGTCGACCGTGCGCGCCACACGACCCCTCTGCGGCGCGGATGCTGCACTCACGGCCGCCCGTAGCCCTCGAGCAGCCGCAGCCAGATCTCGCTGAGCGTCGGGTACGAGGGCACGGCGTGCCACAGTCGTGAAATCGACACCTCGCCGACGATCGCGATCGTGGCGGCGTGCAGCAGCTCGCCGACGTCATCACCGACGAGCGTGAAGCCGACGATGACGCCGCGGTCTTCGTCGACCACCATGCGCGCGGTGCCGCAGTAGTCGTCGCCGTGCACGGTGGCCCCGGCGAGCCAGCCGAGCTCGTAGTCGACGACCCGCGTGCGCAGACCGCGCTTCTCGGCCACGGCAGCCGTCAGACCGACGCTCGCGACCTCGGGGGCGGTGAACGTCACTTGCGGCACCGCGTCGTGATCGGCGGTCGCGACGTGCGCGCCCCACGGGGCGTCGTCGACGGATGCTCCGCTCGCGCGCGCCGCGATGACGTCGCCCGCGGCGCGAGCCTGGTACTTGCCCTGATGAGTGAGCAGTGCCCGACGGTTGACGTCACCCACGGCGTAGAGCCAGTCGTGGCCGTGAACCCGCAGCGTGTCGTCGACCTCGAGCCAACTGCCCGGCTCGAGCCCGATGGTCTCGAGCCCGAGGTCACCGGTCACTGGCGTGCGGCCGGTGGCGACGACGACCTCGTCGACCTCGAGTACGCGGCCGCCCGGCAGGGTCAGCTCGAAGGTGCCGTCGGAGCGGCGATCGACGCGTTCGGGGCTCGTGCTGAGCAGCACCTCAGCCCCGTCGGAGCGCAGCCGCTCGGCGACTGCCTCGCCCGCGAACTCCTCGACACCCGCGAGCAAGCCGCTGCGAGCCAGCAGGCTGACGGCGCTGCCGAGCGACACGAAGGCCGTCGCCATCTCGCACCCGACGACGCCACCGCCGATGATGGCGAGTCGAGCGGGAACAGTCTCGGTGCTCGTGATCTCGCGCGAGGTCCACGGCCGGGCCTCCGAAAGACCGGCGATCGAGGGCACCGCCGCCGTCGTGCCCGTGCAGATCGCGACCGCGTGCGTGGCCGACACTGTGCGGGTCGCGCCGTCGGAGGTGGTGATGACGACGCGGCGCTCGCCGATGAGTCGCGCGTGGCCGCGCGCCAGCGCGATGCCGGCCTTCTGCAACCATCGCACCTGGCCGGTGTCGTCCCAGTGGCTTGCCACGACGTCGCGGCTCGCGAGCACGGCCTCGGCATCGAGGCCTCCGGTCACCGCGACGCGTGCTCCCGGAACGGCGTGCGCGGCGCGCAGCACGGAGCCAGCGCGCAGCAGCGCCTTCGAGGGCATGCAGGCCCAGTAGGAGCACTCGCCACCCACGAGTTCGCTCTCTATGATGAGCACGCTGAGCCCGCCCTGCACAGCGCGATCGGCGACGTTTTCGCCGACGGCGCCCGCACCGATGACGATCAGGTCGTACTCGTCGGCGAGGGGAGCGTCGGTCGACGCCGTCGTGGTGAGCTCTCGCACGGCGTCAGCGCCCCACGAACTCCGGCTCGGCGCGGGTGAGGAACGCTTGCATGCCGATGCGGGCATCTTCTGTCTGCATGAGGCGCACGAGCTCACCTGGCAGCTGTGCCTCGGCCGCAGCGACACCGTCGCGCATCGCGAGACGTGCGTTTGCCAGCGTCGCCTGCACGGCGAGGGGGGCCTGCGCCGCGATCCGACCCGCCAGCTCGCGAGCGCGAACGAGCTGCTCACCCGGTGCGACGACCTCTTGCACGAGACCCAGGCGGTGCGCCTCGGCCGCGTCGAAGCGGTCGCCCGTGAGCATCCACTTCATCGCGTTGCCCCAGCCCGCTGTCGCGGCGAAGCGCGTCGTCGCGCCTCCGAACGGAAGAATCGCGCGTGCCACTTCGAGCTGTGCGAAGACGGTATCGCTCGCAGCCACGACCATGTCGCTCGCGAGGGCGAGCTCGATGCCGAGCGTGAGGCACGTGCCCTGCACGGCGAGCACGACAGGCTTGCGCACGCGGGTGCCATCCATGCCCCAGGGGTGGATTCCTCCTTCGGGCACCATGGCGAGGCCCTTCGGGCCGATGCGCGGCACGATGTCGGCGAGGTCGAGACCCGCCGTGAAGTGATCGCCGTGCGCGAAGACGACGCCGACGCGCAGCTCGGGGTCACGGTCGAGTTCGCCGTAGGCGAGGGCCAGTTGCTCGAGCATGGCGACATCGGCGGCATTGCGCTTGTCTGCTCGGTCGAGGCCGATCAGCAGCACGTGCCCGTCGCGCTCGATGGTGATGCGAACAGGGGTCTCGGTGTCGGTCATGCTCGTCAGCGTAGCGACGCCACCCTGCGACGGGCAGAGGGTTTGTCGCTCAGCGACTGAGGGCAGCGATGATGCGCAGAATCGCTGAGAGGTCGTCGCCAGGGGCGTCGAGCCCGTCGTCGTCGGCGGTGCCGGCGCCATGCTCGTTCGCGGCGGCCGGCGCATACTCGGTGAGCCCGGCGCCCGCGAGAGCGAGTGCGGCGCGAGCATCGGTGATGGCCTGCGTCAGGGCAGTGAGCTCGAGCCCGAACGGTGTCGCGAAGCCCACGCCCGCGAAGACAGACGGGTCGAGCACGTCGAGGTCGACATGCACGTAGAGCACGGGCTCGTCGCCCGACTCGCGCGCGGCTGCGGCGCGGGCGCTGACAGCCTCACCAACCTCGTCGACGGTGACGTGCCGCACAGACTGCGTCTCGATGAAGTCGGCCTCGGCGTCGTCGAGGTCGCGAACGCCGAGCATCAGCACATCGGAGGCGCTCACGATGCCATCGTCGATGAGCGACCGCAGCACCATGCCGTGAAACGCGCCGCTCGGCGACGATTCTGGGGTGTTGAGGTCGGCGTGTGCATCGGCCCACAGCAGCACCACGCGCCCTGCTCGTGACGCGTGCTCGATCGCTCCGTACTCGACACCGCAGTCGCCACCGACGACGATCGGCGTGTTGTCGAGCTCAGACAACTGCCGTTGCAGACGCTCGCGCACGAGACGAATCGAGCTGTAGCGCACGATGCCCGTTCCCTCGGCATCGCCCGCTTCGAGAGGCACCTCGACGAGCTGCGTGGCGGTGCTCGGCAGCTGCTGGCGGATGCTCTCCGCACCGTCGACGAGGCGCATCGCGCGCGACGACCCCGAGCCCTGCCACTGCGGAACGATCAGGAAGCTGCTGGTCATGCGCCCATTGTGACACCGCGTCGGCTGGGCAACGCTGAG
>JBBQKE010000087.1:0-6506 GCA_038326585.1 Actinomycetales bacterium
CGCATCTCAACCCACGTGGTCAACATCACCGACCGTAAGGCCGTCGAGAAGCTTCCCGCGGCCATCATCAAGCAGCACGGCCAGGTCGACGGCTTGCTCAACATTGCCGGCATCATTCAGAAGTTCGTGAAGGTCAACGAGCTCGAGTGGGATCAGATCGAGCGCGTGATCAACGTGAACCTCTACGGTGTGCTCAACACGATCAAGGCGTTCTTGCCCGAGTTGATCTCTCGCCCCAAGGCCTCGATCGTCAACGTCGCGAGCATGGGCGCCTACGCTCCCGTGCCCGGTCAGTCGCTCTACGGTGCCACGAAGGCCGCTGTCGCTCAGCTGTCGCGCGGGCTGCACTCCGAGCTGATGGAGACGAATGTCGCCGTCACGGGAGTCTTTCCCGGTGCCATCGGCACGAACATTGCCCAGAACTCGGGCATCATGACCGCCGCTGAGATGGAGGCCATGGCCGCCAAGGCGGGCGACGGCAAGCCGCGCAAGACCACAGCGCCCGTCGAAGCCGGCCGCCAGATCATCGAAGCGACCGAAAAGGGCAGCTACGAGATCTTCATCGGTGGCGACACCCGCATCATGTCGCGACTGTCGCGCCTGAACCCGAAGAACGCCGCGGGCCTGATCTACAAGCAGATGAAAGATTTGCTGAGCTAGCCTGAGCGCCCGCTCTCGAACGGAGGCACCCGCCATGACCGAACAGCAGCCCTACTCGGTCGTGAGCACGCATGACGACTTCGAGGTGCGCCGGTATCCAGCCCACATGCTGGTGCAGGTGGATGTTCACGGTGGAGTCTCCGCGGGAGCGGGGGCCGGCTTCGGCCCCCTCTTCCAGTACATCAGCGGAGCCAACGCCGCCGGGCAGAGCATCTCGATGACGGCGCCAGTGCTGCAGCAGCAGCAGAGCACGTCGACGCAGACCGTGAGCTTCGTGCTGCCCGCCGACATGAGCGCCGCAAGCACCCCGGTGCCTCGCGACCCCCGAGTGCGCGCCACGGCCGTCGACGAACGTCTCGTGGCCGCTCGTCGGTTCTCGGGGAGCGCTCATGCGGGGCACTTCACCAAGCAGGCCCAGCGGCTCATCGCGGACGTAGGCGCAGCGGGGCTGCACCCGGTCGGTGCTGTGTACTACGCGCGGTTCGACCCACCGTGGAAACCCGGGTTCTTGCGCCACAACGAGGCTCTCATCGAGATCGAGACGGCCGAGGCCGACCGTCTCGACTAGGTGTCTCTCTTCGACGCGAGGCTCGGCAGCGCCGCCGTCGCACCCCGGTCAATGCCGGCGATGATCGTCGGAATACGAAGCGAGCACATCGGGGATCGACCCGGCTGTGCTGCTCCGGCGCCTGAGGAAGCTCTCGTGCAGATAGTCGGCCAGGTCGCGCAAGGCCGAGTCGAGCACCTGACCCGACTGCCGCACTGAGGCGTCGGGAGACCGCTCAGCGGCCTGCGCGAGCGACCAGGCGGTCTGAAGCGCCGCCGAAAGCGACGCCCGCAGGTCGAGCTCGCGGAAGTAGTAGGTCTCTGCCGACTGCACGAAGTCGACGCGTGCTCCCGCGATCTGGGCGGCCACCGACTCGATGATCACCGCCGCCGAGGGGTGCGGCGTGATCGTGAGCGATCGGGAGAATCCCGCCTCCTCGAGCTGCGAGAGTCGCAGGGCGAGGGTGCGACGCCGCGCGAGAGCGCCGTGCAACTGCAGGAACCAGGTGGCAGAGGCCGAGAGCAGCGCGAAACCCGTAAGCGCCTCGACGGGCGCGATTACCCGCAGCCATGGCACCGCAGGCACAGCGTCGCCGAAACCGAGGGTCGTCAAGGTCGCCCCCGAGAAGTAGACAGCTTCACCGAATGGGGCGAAGGCGTCCGGGTCGAGATCGTTCATGTACGCGAAACCCTCCGGAATGCTCGGCAGGTAGATGAGCGCCCACCCGACAACCTGCAGCGCCGCCCAGATCGCGATGGTCACGACCACCGAAACCGGACCCACCGCGACACCCAGCCGACGAGCTCGCCGAGACGATCGCCACGCGACGGCGAAAACGAGTCGGGAGATCGTGCCCCGACCGCTCGGGTTAAGCAGAGTATGGAAGACGTCGTAGCCGCCGATGATGACGAGGGCGGCGCCCGCCACGACGAAGAGCCAGTCGATGCCCACGAGGCTAATCGTGTGCCTCGGGTGCACCGAGCTCGCGTCGAGCCCGGCGCCGACCGCTGTGCAGGCCCACCTCGAACGCGGTGAAGACCACGAGCGTGAGAGTGACGAGCGGCAGCACGAACCACAGCATGACGTCGGTGAACCCCTCGAGCGCGCTGTGTTGCGTCGACGCCAGAATCAAGTACACGGTATAGGCCACGTACAGGGCAACGAAGAGAGCGCCCTCCCACCGCACGATGATGAAGCCCGTGAACGCGATCGGCAGCAGCGCGATCGCCGCGGCAAGCATGAGCGGCAGGTCGAGCGCGATGGCGGCAGCCGGCACCGGGATGCCCTCACCGAAGATGATCGCCGGCACCCCCAGCACCATGCCGATGTTGAAAATGTTGCTACCGACGATGTTGCCGACGGCCATGTCTCGCTCGCCGCGCCGCACCGCGATGATCGAGGTCGCCAGCTCAGGCAGCGACGTGCCGATCGCGACCACGGTCAGGCCGATGACAAGGCTGCTGATACCGAGCCCGGTCGCGATGCTCACCGCGCCATTCACGAGCAATTGAGCGCCCGCGACCAAGAGTCCGATTCCTGCGAGCAGGAGAACGATGGCAAGCCAGACCGGCACCGGCTTGGCATTGAGCGGAAGGGTCTCAGTCGGCGCGGTGGGATCGTCGACATCCCGCCGACTGACGACGATGCTGATGACCGCGTGAGCGACAAGACCGCCGAGCAGCAGCAGCCCATCGAACAGGCCGATCTGGCCGTCGAGGCTGACGATGACCAGCAGCACTGACATGCCGACCATGACCGGCAAGTCGAACCGCACGATCTGACGCTTGATGATGAGCGGCAGCACGAGCGCCGAGATGCCGAGAATCAGCAGGATGTTGGCGATGTTGCTGCCGACGACGTTGCCCAGTGCGAGGTCGGGTTCGCCGCGCAACACTGCGCCCACGGTGACCGCGAGTTCGGGAGCAGATGTGGCCGCCGAGACGACCACGAGGCCGACGACAAGGGGCGAGATGCCGACGCGAGTAGCGAGCGTCGCGGCGCCGCGCACGAGCGCCTCGCCTCCGGCGACGAGCAGAACGAGGCCGCCGACGACGAAAGCGATATCGAGAAGGAGCACACGGCAAGCCTACGGGCGGGGGCTTTGCGTGTGCCGCTCTTCGGTCTCTCTCGCCGCTGTGATCTTCCCGACAACTAAGGAGGCGTTGATGCGCTCTTGCGCCCGCGGATCACGCCGACCTCGAACGCGGTGAACACCACGAGGGTGAGGCCGAGCAAGGGCAGCACGAACCAGAGCATCACAGCAGTGAAGCCCTCGAGCGCGTCGTGCTGAGTCGACGCGAGCACGAGGTACAGCGTGTACGCGACGTACATCGCGACGAACACTCCACCCTCCCAGCGGGCCAAGATGAACCCCGTGAACGCTATCGGCAGGAGCGCCAGTGCTGTGACGAGCATGACGGGCAGATCGAAGGCGACGGCGGCCGGCGAGACCGGGATACCCCCCGCAGAGATTATCGCCGGCACGCCCAGAACCATGCCGATGTTGAAGATGTTGCTGCCCACGATGTTTCCTACGGCCATATCGCGCTCGCCGCGCCGCACAGCGATGAGCGAGGTCGCGAGCTCGGGCAACGACGTGCCGATCGCTACCACGGTGAGGCCGATCACGAGACTGCTGACCCCCAGGTCGGTGGCGATGCTGACCGCCCCGTCGACCAGCAATCGAGCGCCCGCGACCAGCAGCCCGATGCCGACAGCGAGCAGCAGCACTGCGAGCCACATCGACATGGGCTTGGTGGTTTCTGCGGCACCAGAACCTACTTCGCGCACGGCCGCAGCGGCGACCTCCCGTCGACCCGCAACCACGCTGATCACCGTGTGAATCACCAGAATGGCGAACAGCAGCACTCCGTCGAGAAGGCTGATCTGACCGTCGAGACTGACGGCAACGAGCACCGCCGAGAGGCCGATCATGACGGGAATGTCGAAGCGCACCAGCTGGCTCTTGATGATGAGCGGCGAGATCAAGGCAGAGAGCCCGAGTATGAACAGGATGTTCACGATGTTGCTGCCCACGACGTTGCCGAGCGCGAGGTCGGGCTCGCCGTCGAGCACCGCCGCGAATGTCACGGCGAATTCGGGAGTGGAGGTCGCGGCAGAGACCACGACGAGACCGACCACGAGCGGGGGCACTCCGCCGCGCACCGCAAGAGTCGACGCGCCGCGCACGAGAGCCTCACCACCCGCGACCAGAAGCACGAGCCCCCCGATGATGAGGGCGATGTCTATGAGAATCACGCTCAGAGTGTATGAGAACGAAACGAGCGATCGGCCGTCAGCAGCCCGTCAGGCTCAGGGGCTCACCGCACGTCGTCGAGTGCGGCGAGCCAGCGGGTGAGCAGGGTCTCGAGGGTGTTGCGATCCGACCCATCGAGCAAGTCGACGAGTCGATGCTCGTTCGCCATGTGGTGCGTCATCGCCTGCTCGACAAGGTCGAGGCCAGCTTCAGTGAGCGCAACCAGGCGACCGCGGCCGTCGAGGTCGTTGGTGCGGCGATGCACGAGGCCTGCGCCCTCGAGACGATCGACCCGCTTCGTGAGTCCGCCGCTCGTGATCATGGTGCTCTCGGCGAGCTCGCTCGGGGTGCGCTCGAACGGTGGGCCCGCTCGGCGCAGGGTTGCGAGAACATCGAACTCGCCCGCGGTGACGCCGTGGGCGCTAAACACCACCTCGAGTTCATCGGTCAAACATGCCGCGACGCGATGTAGTCGGCCGATGATGCCCTGAGGAGAAACATCGAGGTCGGGGCGCTCGCGCATCCATTCCTGTTGAATTCTCGCCACGCGATCTGGCTGCTCACGCTCATTCTGGGCCATGCGGGAATAATACCTTCCGCAGAAGTTATTGTACCTTCCATGGAAACTACTTGGCGCTGGATTCTCGTCGCTGCCATCGCTCCCGTGGCCTGGGGGTCGACCTACGTAGTGACCGCGCAACTGCTGCCTCCAGAATCGCCCCTCTGGGGGTCGGTACTGCGCGCGCTGCCCGCCGGACTCTTGTTGCTCGCCCTGCCCGTCGGTGCGACAGGCCACCGCTTGCCTCGAGGCGCGTGGTGGTGGCGATCGGCCGCACTGGGCGTGCTGAACGTCGGCGCGTTCTTCATTCTCATCTACCTCGCCGCGCAGCTGTTGCCTTCGAGTCTTGCGGCCATGCTCATGGCCACTGCCCCCGCGGTGATGATGCTGTTCGCCTGGCCACTCTTGCGCGAGCGGCCCCACGTGCTCTCACTGCTCGGGGCGTTGCTCGGCTTCACGGGAGTCGTGCTCATGCTGGCTACCGGGTCGGCGACGGCGAACCCGGCAGGAGTATGGGCTTCTCTCGGGGCCATGACCATGTCATCAGTGGGCTTCGTGCTGACGAAGCGATGGGGTGGCGATGTTCCTCTGCTGTCGCTCACAGCCTGGCAGCTCACGGCTGGAGGTCTCGCGATCGTGCCCGTCGCTGTAGTCGTCGAGGGGCTTCCCCCGATGCTGACCGGCAGCGAGGCACTGGGCTTCGGCTACGTCGCGATCGTCGCGACCGCCATCGCCTACGTGGCCTGGTTCTCGGCTCTGCGGCACCTGGGTGCGGGCGCTGTCGGCCTCGTCGGCCTGCTCAACCCGCTGACCGGCGTGCTGCTCGGTGCCGCGATCGCGGGCGAAGCCTTCACACCATGGCAGTTCGCCGGCATGGCGCTCGTTCTGATCGGCATCACCCTGGGCCAACCGTTCATGCGCCGCCTCATGACGTGACGCGACCTCGATCGTGGTGCTCGCACGCGCGATGTCGGTTCAGAGCGCTCGCAGCAGCCGCAGCCGAAACAACCGCACCGTGCGCCCCGAGTCGCGCTCGTAGGCCCGGAACTCGGGCCACTGCGACTCGAGGTGTCGCCAGACATGCTCGCGAGCATCCCCCTCGATGACCCATGCCCGCACCGCGTATTTCCGCCCGCGAACCGTGATCTCGGCCTCGGGGTGGGCTAGCAGGTTGAAGGTCCAAGCCGGGTGCTTCGCGGCCGCCCAGTTCGTGCCCGCGACGATCGCGCGGCCGTAGCCGTCGGCGGTGTACATGAGCACCGAGTCGCGCGGCAGACCGCTCTTCGCTCCCGTCGTCGTGAGGATGAGCGAAGGAACAAACATGCTGCTGAACTGCGCGCGACCACCGGTGAGCTTCTCCAGCGCGCACTCGACGGGCGGCATGACACGGTGTGCCGCCCAACGCCAGGCGTTCGTGCGGGTGATCGCCGAGACGACCACGCGCACGCCGCGCACGATCGGGTCGGTGGCGGGCAGGGGTCGGA
>JBBQKE010000088.1:0-6410 GCA_038326585.1 Actinomycetales bacterium
GAGGCGCTTGCCCGCATGCGCGAGTCGAGCGTTCAGCTTGGGGTCGTGATGGGCCCCGACGGAGTACGCGGCGTCGTCACGCTCGCCGACATCCTGCGCCGAGTGCTGCCCCAGGGCTCGCCGATCTGAATCGATGTCGTGAGGGTAGGCAGTCGGCCCGAACGCCCGCCAGAGGTGCACGGCCGCGCCGATAGACTTGTTCCTCGTGTCTAAAGTCTTGACTTCATTGCCCGTCGGCGAACGCGTCGGCATCGCCTTCTCGGGGGGCCTCGACACCTCTGTCGCCGTCGCGTGGATGCGCGACAAGGGTGCGATTCCGTGCACCTATACGGGCGACCTCGGCCAGCCAGATGAGCCCGAGGTCGAGGCCGTGCCCGGTCGAGCAAAAGAGTACGGGGCAGAGATCAGTCGGCTCGTCGATGCGAAGGCGGCCCTCGTCGAAGAGGGCCTCGTCGCTCTCGCGTGCGGCGCTTTTCACATTCGCAACGCCGGCAAAACCTACTTCAACACCACGCCGCTCGGCCGCGCGGTAACGGGCACGATGCTCGTGCGCGCTATGAAAGACGACGGCGTCGAGATCTGGGGCGACGGCAGCACCTACAAGGGCAACGACATCGAGCGGTTCTACCGCTATGGGCTTTTGGCCAACCCTCGTCTGCGCATCTACAAGCCCTGGCTCGACGCCGACTTTGTCACCGAGCTCGGCGGCCGCAAAGAGATGAGCGAGTGGATGATCGCCCACGGGTTTCCGTACCGCGACTCTGCAGAGAAGGCCTACTCGACCGACGCCAATATTTGGGGCGCTACGCACGAGGCGAAGACGCTCGAGCACCTCAACGTTTCGCTCGAGACCGTTGAGCCGATCATGGGCGTCAAGTTCTGGGATTCGTCAGTCGACATCGCCACCGAAGACGTGACGGTGACGTTCGTCGAAGGCCGCCCCACCGCTCTCAACGGCGTTGAATTCGCGGATGCTGTGCAGCTGGTGCTCGAGGCAAACACCATCGGCGGTCGCCACGGGCTGGGCATGAGTGACCAGATCGAGAACCGCATCATCGAGGCTAAGAGTCGTGGCATCTACGAGGCCCCCGGAATGGCCCTGCTGCACATCGCCTACGAGCGACTGCTCAACGGAATCCACAACGAAGACACCCTCGCGAACTACCACGCGGAGGGCCGCCGTCTGGGTCGACTCATGTATGAGGGCCGGTGGCTCGACCCGCAGTCGCTCATGCTCCGCGAGAGCATCCAGAAATGGGTGGGCTCGGCCGTCACCGGTGAGGTCACGCTTCGGCTGCGTCGCGGTGACGACTACACAATTCTCAACACGAGCGGCCCTGGCCTGTCGTATTCGGCTGACAAGCTGTCGATGGAACGCGTGGGTGACGCCGCGTTCGGGCCGACCGATCGCATTGGCCAGCTCACGATGCGCAACCTCGACATTGCCGACTCACGAGCGCGACTCGAGCAGTATGCCGCACAGGGCATCATCGGGGGTGCGACGGCAGCGTTGGTCGGCACGATCACGGCGGGGGAGTTTGATGAGGTCACCGAGCACGCGGTGCCGATGACGGCCGACCGCGAGGCACTCGCCGGAGCAGTGGACGCAGCCAACGAGGCATCGTCATTCGACTCAGGCACTGACTGACCTCGACCCGTTTCGCCGCCTCGTTCGGCTCGGCTAGTGCCGAGGCTTGCGCGCAGGTCGGTCGTCGCGATCGCCGGCGCTACTGCCGCCGTAGCTTCGGTCGGGGCGCTTGCGCGGCCCTCGGTCGAGCTGCAGCTCGATGAGCTTGCCGCTGATGCGCGTGGCCGCGAGCTTGTCGAGGGTCTCGCGAGGCATGTCGGCGGGCAATTCGACGATCGAGAAGTCGAGCTTGATGTCGATGGCGCCGAAGTCTTCGCGGCTCAAGCCGCCCTCGTTGGCGAGGGCTCCGACGATCTGCCGGGGCTCGACGCGGTGCCGACGGCCGACCTCGATGCGGTAGGGGGCGAGACGGCCGGTGCCCGTGCGGCTGCGACGCTCGGGCCGCTCGGCTCGGTCGCCGTCGCGGGCGGGGCGAGCATCCCGTTCCTCGCGGGGAGGGCGAACCGGGCGCAAGTCAGCCTCGGTGAGCAGCAGCGAGGTGCCCCCCTGGGCGACGACGGCGAGAGCGGCCGCCACCTCAGCCTCGGGCACGTCGTGGTGCTCAACGTAGTGTCCGATGATGTCGCGGAAGGCGCTCATGAGCTCGTTCTGGCCGAGCGCCTCGGTGATCGAGTCGTCGAACCGTGCCAGACGGGTCGCGTTGACGTCGTCGACGGTCGGCAGCTGCATCTGCGTGAGCGGCTGGCGGGTCGCCTTCTCGATCGCGTCGAGTAGACGGCGCTCACGGGGCGTGACGAAACTGATCGCCGCTCCGCTGCGGCCAGCACGGCCGGTGCGGCCGATGCGGTGCACGTATGACTCGGTGTCGACCGGAATGTCGAAGTTGATGACGTGGCTGATGCGCTCGACGTCGAGGCCGCGGGCCGCGACGTCGGTCGCCACGAGAATGTCGAGGGTGCCCGACTTTAGCTGCTCGACCGTGCGCTCGCGCTGGGGCTGAGCGACATCGCCGCTGATGGCCTGCGCCGAATAGCCGCGCGCCCGCAGCTTCTCGGCGAGCGTCTCGGTCTCGTTCTTCGTGCGGACGAAGATGATCATTCCGTCGAAGTTCTCGACCTCGAGAATGCGCGTGAGGGCGTCGACCTTCTGCGGGTACGACACCATCAAGTAGCGCTGCGTCGTGTTGGCCGACGTCGTGGTCTTCGTCTTGACCGTGATCTCTTCGGGGTCGCGCAAGTGCTGCTTCGAGATGCGGCGGATGGCCGCGGGCATGGTGGCCGAGAACAGTGCGACCTGCTTGTCGGCAGGTGTGTCGGCGAGAATCGTCTCGACGTCTTCGGCGAAGCCCATCTTGAGCATCTCGTCGGCCTCGTCGAGCACGAGGTATTTCAGCTGGCTGAGGTCGAGAGTGCCCTTCTCGAGGTGGTCCATGATGCGGCCGGGGGTGCCGACGACGACATGCACGCCGCGCCGCAGCGCCGAGAGCTGCACACCGTAGCCCTGGCCGCCGTAGACGGGCAGCACGTGAACCCCTCGAAGGTGAGAGGCGTATTTCTCGAAGGCCTCGCACACCTGCAGGGCGAGCTCGCGGGTCGGAGCGAGAACCAAAGCCTGTGGGCTCTTTTGCGAGATGTCGAGGCGCGAGATGATCGGCAGCGCGAATGCCGCCGTCTTGCCGGTGCCGGTCTGAGCGAGTCCGACGACGTCGCGGCCGGCCAGCAGGGCCGGAATCGTCGCCGCTTGAATCGCGCTCGGGGTCTCGTATCCGACGTCGGCGAGGGCCGCGAGCACCTCGGGGCTGAGGCCGAGTTCGCTGAACGGGGGGGTCGTCGGCGCGCTGTCGGCCTCGATGGTGGTGGTGTCGTCGTGAGGCGTCATGGGTTAACGGTATGCCCTCCCTTGACCATCAGCATTCAGATGCTCGCCCGCTGCCGCAGCAGGGGGCACTCGAAGGGGTCGCGCTCGCTCAGACCGACGCGATTGATGTAGCGGATCACGATGCCGTACGACTCGACGCAGGTACGGCCGCGGCATGGCGGAGCACACCTGGCGCTCGACCTAGTAGTCGAGACCGCCCACCAACACGGCGAGTAAGCCTACGGCGATGCCGGGCGGGTGGTCGACGTACTATCGATCGAGGCGGTGCTCGCGGGCTAGCAGCGGACGTTCGGCGTCTGTGTCAAGGGGTGGTCGTGGCGCGCTGCGGCTCCCTAGAGTCGTGCGATGGTCGACAACGAGCAGGTCGTGCGCGACGCCCCGCACGACCCCACCCGCGTGCGCGACCAGGCCCAGCTCACGACCGTATCGGGTTCGACGTGGGTGGTCGTTGCGGCTGTCTCGACGTTGCTGCTCGGCGGCATGCTTTTCGTCATCGCTGGAGTGACCACGGTTCCCGTCACGGCTGGTGTGCTCATGGCTGTGTTGCTCGTCTCGATGGCCATGGTGCGCGCGCTCGTGCCCACTCGACGGCTGCGGCTGGCTGCGCTGGCAACTCTGTACTTCACGATTCTCGCGGTCGCGACGGTCGCCACCTTCGCGACGATCCTCGTTCCCTGATCTCTGCCGGTCTCTGCGGGCGTGCCTGCCGCGTACCCTTGACGCATGGCTTCTGAGCGCGGCATCCGCAACAACGGTACTGTCGCGACCCCTCTGTCGGCGACGGATGCTCGCCCGCAAGTGCGCCCGACCACCGAGGGCTGGCGGCAAAAACTGGGGCCCGACGGGCGCCCGGTGCTGCAGTTCGCCGAGTCCAAGCGCGGCAAGCCGCCTGTGCATCTCGCCGACCTGACCCCCGAGCAGCGCGTCGACCGGGTGAAAGAGTTGGGACTGCCGGGCTTTCGCGCGAAACAACTCAGCACCCACTACTTCACGCACTACACGACCGACCCGGCAGCCATGACCGACCTGCCCGCGGGCATGCGCGACGAGCTCGTCGCCGGCATGCTGCCGCCGTTGCTCACCGAGGTTCGGCGGCTGCGCACCGACAACGGCGACACCATCAAGTTCCTCTGGAAGCTGCACGATGGCGCCATGGTAGAGAGCGTGCTGATGCGCTACCCGGGCCGCATCACACTGTGCGTCTCGAGCCAGGCCGGCTGCGGCATGAACTGTCCTTTCTGCGCCACGGGGCAGGCTGGCCTGACGCGCAACATGTCCAGCGCCGAGATCATCGACCAGATCGTGCAGGCCAACGCGGCGATCGCCGCGGGTGAGCTCGGCGGCAAGAAGCGCGGCGAGACGACCCCTGAACGAGTGAGCAACATCGTCTTCATGGGAATGGGCGAGCCGCTCGCCAACTACAACCGCGTGATGGATGCGGTGCGCACGATGGTCGAGCCCCAACCGCACGGGCTCGGCATGAGCGCTCGGCACATCACGGTGTCAACGGTCGGACTCGTGCCGGCCATCCTGAAACTCGCCGCGGAGAAGATTCCCGTGACGTTCGCGCTCAGCCTGCACGCGCCCGACGATCAGTTGCGCGACGAGCTGATTCCCGTCAACTCGCGCTGGAAAGTCGACGAGGCCCTCGATGCTGCGCGCGCCTACTTCGACGCGACCGGCCGCCGGGTGTCGATCGAGTACGCGCTCATCAAAGACATGAACGACCACGCCTGGCGTGCCGACCTGCTCGCCCAGAAGCTGCTCGAACGCGGGCGCGGCTGGGTGCACGTCAACCCGATTCCGCTGAATCCGACTCCGGGTTCGATCTGGACGAGCTCAGAACCCGCGGTGATGCGCGAGTTCGTGCGGCGCATCGAGGCTGCCGGCATTCCGACGACCCTGCGCGACACCCGCGGCAAAGAGATCGACGGGGCCTGCGGGCAGCTCGCCGCCGCCGAAAGCTGAGGATGGTTGGGCGAACAACTTCGGCCGCCGCGCGTCGGACTTTGTGTTCTGAACCGGCGTCGCATATGGTCAGCACCGACGCGATGTCCGTGCGTCGTCATCGACGTACGGAGATCTCATGGCCATCGCTCCTTCGCGCCTCGCGGGCCCGCTCGTTCAGGCGTTGGCCGCCACGGCGATCATCGCCCTAGTCGGGATCGGCGCGGTCCCCGCCCTCGCCGCCTCCGCCACCTGGTCGCCGGCCGTCGCCACGACGACCGACCAGGGCATCACCGTCGGTGCGGTGACGGCGCCGGACGGCACGATCACGACCGTGGTTGAGAGCTATGTCACTGGCATCATGGCCGTCTCGAGCACGGACGCCGGAGCGACCTGGCAGACCCCCGTCCCACTCGGCAGCGGCGGTACGTCCGCCTTCCGCGCCACGATTGGTATGACCTCGACCGGCCTGCTCGCGATCGCGTGGGTGGAAGACACTGCAGGCGCGCGCACCGTTCAGATCGTGATCAGTGCCGATGCCGGCAGCACCTGGAGCGCGCCGACCGCGATGCCCACAGTCGCTGCGTACGTCGATGACCCGGCCATCGGTTCTTCGAGCGCCCTGGGCTTCACGGTGGTGTGGACGGAAGATAGCTTCGACAAGCTCTCGAGCTCGACGATCGACGGCGGCACGACGTGGAGCGCGAGCACCGTCGTCACCGAGAACATGAACTCGTATGGCACGACAAGCCTCGTCGCGCTCGGAACAAGCGACATCCTCGCGGTCTACCAGGAGTTCGACGGCCTCACGGCGCTGTACAGCATTCAAAGCCGCCGTAGCACCGACGGCGGCCTCACCTGGGCTCCCGCGGTGATCGTCACGCCGGCATGGAGCGGCAGCCTGAGCAACACGATTTACAACATCGCCACCTCGCCCGCACCGGGGTCTGTGGTGGTGTTCTGGAGCCACGGTCTCGGCGGCGGCGGCGATGCGCTG